>JAITFT010000144.1 GCA_031281155.1 Candidatus Fibrimonadaceae bacterium | reverse complement strand
CTGTCAAAGACGGAGAACTGGTTTTTGAAAACGGTACCCCAGCTCGTTTCTGGGGAACAAATATGGTGGCAAAACGCTGCTTCGCTCCAGATGCTGAGATTGATTCAATTGTATCAAGGCTTGCAAAAATGGGCGTTAATATGCTTCGCATGCACCATCTTGATGCTGCGTGGACAACGCCTAATATCTTCGGCAATACTGAGAAAACTACCGGAACCCGCGCACTTTCAAAAGAATCAATGCGCCAGCTCGACTACTTTATATATCGCGCTAAACAGAAAGGAATTTACATATTCCTCGACCTGCTTGTTCACCGTGATTTTACAGAAGCTGATGGAATTGAAAACCGCCCTCCCGATCTTGGCGGCAAACAGGTAGGTTTCTTTTCTGAGAAAATTATCGAGCTACAAAAGGAATTTAATGAAAACTTGCTGAATCATGTTAATCAATTTACAGGCGTTGCCTATAAAGATGAACCCGCTATTGCTATGTCTGGGATTATAAATGAATCAACAATATTCGGCGCATTTTCCGGCGATATTCTTACCCCGCCCTACCGTGAGGAGCTTACAAAACTGTGGGAAAAATCGGGGAACGCCAACGAAAAGCTTGCTTCTTTTTCTCTTGATTGGTCAAATAACCGCCCCAAACTCCAGCTTAAAACAGAGGGCAATGCGCATGAGAGCATAAAATTTCTCTCAAGCCTTGAAACCGCTTACTTTAAAAATATGGAGCAGCATTTACGAGAAATCGGAAGCCGCCTTCTTTTATCCGGAAGCAATATGCCATTGCCTATTTTAGCAATGCTGCGCAATAACTCAGTATTAGATTTTATTATGTCAAATGAATATTGGGATCATCCTCAGGTTTGGAAAATAAATAATGACTGGGACAATATGCTTACTGCTCCGTTTAACAATCAATCGCAGCTCAAAAATCCTAATGCAAGTCTCATTCAAAATAAATCATACTTCCGTGTTGATGGCAAGCCTTTTGTAATCACAGAGTGGAATCACTGCTATCCAAACGAATATGTGCTTGAGGGAGTGCCGCTCATGGCTGCATATTCTGCGCTTCAGGGGTGGAACGGGGTGCTGCAATTTGAGTTTAATGAGCATGCGCACGATCATCAGGCTCTAGGGCATGGCCGTTTGCGTAGCTATACGCTTGCAGTGCAGCCCGAAGATGTTGCGCATTGGGTAATGGCTGCGCCGCTTTTTCTCAGAGGCGATGTAAAAGCCGCTCCGGGGCTTATAGTCGAGGGAATCAGCAAAGAGCAGTATGAAAATCTCCCCAACTATTCAGATATGCTTGAAAAAAATTACCATCTGCCTTTTATAACAAGAGTTGCGAAAAGTTTTGATAAAGAAACAAAAGGCGATATTGAGCAATATGCCAAATATTTCTCAGCGGACAGCGGCGTTATTCGCTCAGAAACCGGCGAGCTTCTTCTTAACGGCAAGCAGGGGTATATGCGCATAGAGACCGATCGCATACAGGGAACAAGCGGTTTTATCGGTGGAGTGCCCTTTGATTTCCCGCTTTTTTCAGGCGAAATATCTAACCGCCACGCATCTATTTATGCAGTTTCCGCCGATGGTGCTGATTTGACTTCCTCAAAGCAATTTTACCTTATTGTAACCGGGCCTGCTAAAATGAAGGGTCAAGTTTATAACCCCACAAGAACTCAGCTTGAAAACCTAGGAGCAGATGAAGTGCTTACGCAGGTTATTAACGGCACACTCACTTTCAAAAAAGTTGGCGGCAAAAAAGCGCAGATTTTCCCGCTTGAAATAAACGGCAAGCGCGGTGAGGCGATAGAGCTCAAAAAAGTTGACGGCTCTATAGGAGTGCTTGATCTTAGCGCAGGGCGGACATTGGTTTATGAGGTGCTTATATCTGATTGATATACCTAATCCCTTCTGGGCTTAAGTCCAATATGCCTTGTTTCCACAGCTTGCCGGCGAGTTTTTTAAAGCCTTTCTTGCTCATGCCAAAGTTCTTGCGGATTTCCTCTGGCGATGAGTCATCGGAAAAAGGCAGAAAACCGTTGTTTTCTTTTAAGGCTTTTAGCAAAGAGTCTTTGTGTTTATCAACAAGAGCATTGAAGCCTATAGGCGAAAGGCTAAGGGCAATCAAAGATTCTTCCTCTTTTATGCTGTGAATGTAACCTGTGCAAGAATCGCCTATGCGAAGCCCCGTGGAAACCGGATCGCAGTAAAGCCTGCCTGTCCAGCGTTTGTTGATTACAAAATCTATGCAGCGTTCTTCTTGAAAATCGTAAGCAACTAAAGAAACTTCCATTCCTTCTTTTAACTCAGAAATTTCTCTGTCGAAATATCTGCGCAATTTTTCGGTGGTACTTATGCGCCCGCTTTTTTCGTCTATAAAAATTCGCACAACACAAGCGTCTCCTTTTTGCAAATCGCCTAGTTGGTTGTTAAATGGCAAAATTAAATCTTTATCTAAACCCCAATCAAGAAAGGCTCCAACATTATTTACGTCTTTCACTTTTAACACCGCAAACTCATCAACGCAGGCTTTGGCTTTTTGAGTTGTCGCTATGGGGCGAGCTTCGTTATCTAGGTAGATGAACAAATTTATTTCATCGCCCGGCTTTAAATCTTTTGGCGCTTTTGAGCCTGGCAAAAGCACTCTGTCTTTGCCATTTTGGGTTTCCACATAGAAGCCCTGCGGCAACTCTTCTAACACTATGCAATCGTTGTAATTTCCTAGGAACATATTATCTCAGCAGTTTTAATCTCTCTTCTGGGGAAACCAACGAAAGAATGCGTACGCCAAAGTTTTCGTCAACCACTACTACTTCGCCGCGAGCTACAACTTTTCCGTTTATTAAAATATCTACCGGTTCGCCAGCAAGCCTGTCCATTTCAACTATGGCGCCAGGGCCTAGCTCCAGAATTCGCTTTAAACTCATTTGAGCGCGCCCTAACTCTATAACTATAGGCAGCTCAATATCCATCAATAAATCAAGAGCTTTATTTCCTGTGGAACCAAATACGCCGCCTGTGTGCTGGGGCGTGAATATAGCTGGAGGAGCAACAGGAGTGCCGTCTCCAACTGCCGCCGGAACAGAACCTGCCGCAGGTGCCGAAGCTGAAGACGAAAGCCCAAGGCTTGCCAAGCTTGTATCAGCGCCTAAATCTGCTTTTGATGAAACCTTCGCTTTTATGCCAGATAACAAACTGTCATCTAGGATTACCAGAATTTTTTGGTCTGGAAATTCTTCTATTCTAACTAAAACAGTTGCAACGGCGCCGCCTTTAAAATCGTTTTTTCCGCTAAAGTCACTAACGCTGGCTTGCCCTAAATCGAGCGACATTTGCAACTGCGAACTCATAATAGTTATGCAGGAACCTGTTATTTGATTTATTATTTCGCAAATTGCATCTTTATGCTCTGCCTCATTGTAATCTGCATGGCCGGAACCCATGAGCATAAGATCGGAAAGCGTTGCTATCTCTCGCTTGCTCATGGCAAAGGACATTGTTCCAACTGCATCTTTTTTAATACCTACATCTATGCTAAGACTCTGGCTCGCAAGCTCGTCTGGTATAACAGAATTTTCGCCTGCAACCAGCCATTGCAATTGAAAGTCAACGGCACGCGAAAGTACCATTGTAACTACGCTGGAAGCCTGCTCGCAAACTATCTTGAAGAAAGAGCGTGCTGACTCCGCAGTGTTTTCAACAGGCACAGGAGCAGCAGCTTCGCCGCCGCCAGTGCTTCCAGCCTGCAAGCTCTTTGTGAGCAGGTCTATTTCTTCTTGGCTTAATATGCTTTCACCCATTTTTACCTCTGCTAGTCATCATCGCCCACCTCTCTATCAATGATACCCGTGATTTGAAAAGATTTTGCCCTGCCTATAACACCAGGTTTCCCAAGGAATTTAGGCCTGTCTTCTATGAACATAACTAAATCGGACTGAGCCAATTTATCTAAAACAATAACGTCGCCAATGCTCAACTGCAAGAAATCTCTCACGGAGAATTGCGTTGCGCCGATTTCTGCGCGAAGCATAGCATTTGTGCTTGTAAGTTCGCGTTCCACCATTCTGCGTGTTTCTTGAGTTGTTGTTTTTTGCGCGGAAATCCAAGACTCGCCGCTTAGCTTGTCTATTACAGATTCCAAAAGCATAAATGGAAAGCAGAGGCTCATAAAGCCGGAGCCTTTGTCTGTGCTTACATCTAGGGTGACCAAAACAACGGTTTCGCCAGGAGGCGCAATTTGCACGAACTGCGGATTTATTTCGTAGTTCTCTATTTTTGGAGAAAAAATTCCAACGCTTTCCCACACAACTTTTAAATCTGCGAGAGAACGCTCTACTATCTTATACATCACATTTTTTTCAATGTCTGTCATCACGTTTTCTTCGGATGATTCTTGCATGTAACGGCCTTGACCGCCAAACAAGCGATCTAGCATTGTAAACACAAGCGAAGGGCTAACATCGAAAATAGCGCTTGATTCCAAAGGTTCCATTTGGAATGTGTAGATGCAGCTTGGCGGAGTTATGCTTTTAATCACTTCGCCATAAGTTAGCTGTTCCACGCTTTTAAGGGTTATGCCAACAAAGGTTCTAAGAATATTTGTTAAAGTGGTAGAGAGCAAACGAGCATAGTTTTCGTGCAAATTTCTCAGAGTGCTTATTTGGTCTTTTGAAATGCGCTCAGGGCGAGTGAAATCGTATAGCGTTGCCTTTTTAGGAGATTCGTTATCTACAACAGCTGGTTGGAAGGGCTGGTAAGAAACTTCAGAAACGCTAGAAACCCCAGAAATGCTGGTAGAAGCTCCAGAGAGCATCGCATCAATTTCTGACTGTGATAAAATAGCGCCCATAGCTCCTACTGCATTATAAACGAATCAAAAAAACTGCGCCTAACCCTGCCTAGAGGCCTGCCATCGGAACCTCTTTCCGGCAAAATAGAATTGACTTCTACGACAATCTGTTCCCTTATGGCTCGCCTTCCATCGTTGGTTACAAGAACAGATAAAGGCTGACTGCTCATTATATCCATAATTATATCTTTTATGCGGACTTTACGAGCCTCCAGTTCCAAGCCTAGCTGGGCAAAAGAAGGGTCGTATTCTAACTGAACTCCACATTTAAGATACCGACCGTCTTCACCGCTTATGTTAACCGTTACCTCTATGGGCGCGGCAAGCGTTGCACCCATTTCTGTTTGGGCACGGAGCGTAGCTTCTCTTTCGGCGGCTTCTTGCATTTTGCCGGCATCTTCTTCTGTTGGCTCTTTTAGTTTTTTGACAAAAACGTATGCTATGCCAACTTGCATACCCACGAACAAAAGCAGAATGGCGCTTACTATCGCCCATTTAACGAGCACTGCTTTACTAGAACCGCTACTATCTAGCTGCACAGCAACTGATTCATCTGTTTTTCTCTCATCTTCTCTTGGCATTTAAACCTCACCTAGTCTATGTAATCTACAAAAATTTGAATACGACGATTTTTGCTACGGTTTTCAGGGCTTGTATTGGGAACCAGCGGGCGATGCTCGCCATAACCAACAGCGCTCATATTTTGCGGCAGAATTCCCGTTTGTTCAGCCAGCAGTTCAACAACGGAGAGAGATCTCGCACTTGAAAGATCCCAGTTGCTGCGAAAGCGAGTCGAGCGTATGGGAACATCATCTGTGTGCCCTTCTATCCTAATTCTTAAGTTCGGATTATCTTTTATAATATCGCCTATATCGCGCAAAATCTCTCTGCCTTGTTCTCTTAAGTCAGCGGAACCGCTGGCAAAACCAACAGGATCACGAAGCATAATAGCCATGCCTTTGTCTGTAACTTCAACCTTAACGGCTTCTTCTAGGTTTTTGGTTTGCACAACTTCCTTTACTTTCTCCACATCTTTCATGCTCTGCCTTTTTCTTTGCTCATCTGAAGTTCTTCTTGGCAAATCTATAATCGGATGTATTGGCACAGTAGGAAAGCTCTCCAAAACGCCAAACGCCTGCTGCAAGCTTTCCGATACGGCTCTAAGTCTAATAGGGTCAAAGTTTGCCATAGACAGCAACAGCACAAAGAATGTAAGAAGCAAAGTTACCAAATCCGAAAATGAAGCCATCCATCCCGGAGCGCCTGGCGGTGGGCATTCCGGACATTTCTTTTTTTTAGCCATTATTACGCATCCTCATCCTTGCCTTTTCCTTTTTCTCTTGCTGCTTCAAATTCTGCGCGAGTTGATGGATCTAAATGCGATATGAGCTTGTACATCATAACTTTTGGGTTTTCTCCAGCCTGCACTGCTAAAACGCCATCCATTATAACGCGCTTTTCTGCCATTTCTTCTGTGTGCCGAATTTTCAATTTGGTAATTATAGGAACCGCTACCGTATTTACGAGAATCAAACCATAAAAGGTTGTTATCAAACAAATAGCCATAGCAGGACCTATTGTAGTAGGATCGTTCATATTTGAGAGCATGAGTATCAAGCCAATCATTGTGCCAAACATTCCGAACGCCGGAGCTACAGCACCCATATTCTCGAAAAACCCAATGTTGAATTTATGGCGCTCATCTATTTTTTCCATTTCTACTTCCAAAACGTTCTCTATAACCGCTCTATCTATGGCATCTACCGCAAGCTGAATGCCTTTTTTCAAAAAAGGATCTTTTATGTCTTCGAGGGAGTTGTCGAGTGCAAGGAGGCCTTCCCGCCTGCCTCTTTCCGCAAGACTTATAATAGTGTTTATAGTTCCGGGCAAATCGCGTTCTTGCACTAAGATGTACATTTTCAAAAAACCCGGGAGTGTTTTCCAAAAACCGGGCGGATAAGAACATACCAAGCACATTGCTGTGCAACCAACTACTATTGCTATAGAAGGAACATCTATAAACAATGGAATATTCGACGTTGAGCCCAATCCAAAAAACAACATCAACGCAAAGCTTATTATAAGCCCTATAATACCAGTAAGATCCATAGTGAAGATAAATATAGTAAATTTCTACATTGCGTACCATGCAAAATGTTCCCTTAGCAGAGAGAATGAGGCCGCAGAATCTAGATGAGTTTTTGGGGCAGCAACGTATTTTGGGAGAAACAAGCATGCTAAGGGCTGCTATTTTAAGCGGCAATGTGCCTAGCATGGTGTTTTGGGGGCCGCCAGGGTGCGGGAAAACCAGCTTGGCAAACGTGATTAAAACCCACAGCAAAAAGCGCTTTGTGGCATTATCTGCCGTTGCAAGCGGGGTTAAGGAAGTAAAAGCAGTTTTAGATGAAGCCAGAACCTACAAGGAAAACGGGCGGGAAACAATTCTGTTTATAGACGAAATTCACCGCTTTAACAAGGCGCAGCAAGATTCCCTTTTGGGCGCGGTGGAAAACGGAACCGTAACGCTTATTGGGGCCACAACCGAAAACCCAGGCTTTGAGGTTAATTCGGCACTGCTATCTCGCTGTCAATTAATATTATTCGGTCCCTTGCAAGAGCAGGACATGCAGAATCTTTTGGAAAGCGCTTTGCGCACGCATTCAAGGGGCTTGAAAAGAGATGATTTAAGCGTATCGAAAGAAGCCGCTCAAAAGCTAGTAGGGCAAGCAGATGGCGATGCGCGTTTTTTATTGAATCAATTGGAGTGGCTTGCAGGCACGGTTCAAGGAGAGGCAGAAATAACGCTTGAGCTAATGGAGCAGCTTCAATACGAAAAGCCGCTTCGCTACGACAAGCGCGGCGAGGAGCACTATAACCTAATCAGCGTTTTGCATAAATCCGTGAGAGGCAGCGATGTGCAGGCCGCTGTTTACTGGTTGCACAGAATGCTTGATGGCGGCGAAGATCCTCGCTATATTTTGCGCCGTTTAATGCGAATGGCTATGGAAGATATTGGCCTTGCTGACCCAAACGCATTGTTGCTTGCTACGGCGGCTCGCGAGGCTTTTGATTTTATGGGCGTGCCGGAAGGCTTGATTGCTTTAGATGAGTTGACCGTTTATTTGAGCCTTGCCCCAAAGAGCAATAGCTTGGAGCTTATGGGTTCAAAGGTAAATAGCTGCATTAGGCAAACAGGCACCTTGCCTGTACCCAAAGCGTTTAGAAATCCTGTAACAAAAGTTGGCAAAGATTTAGGCTACGGAAGAGGCTATAAATACGACCACGATTCCCCCGGCGCTTACGCCGGCCAGGAGCATTTGCCGGAGAAATTAAAGGGCATGAAATTCTACGAACCCACTGAGCATGGCAGAGAAAAAGCCTTAGCGGAGAGACTGAAAGAGTTGGAGAAACGGGGTTCGCAGACTTTTGGCGTGATGTCGTAAAAGTCTAGGCGTGGAGTGGAAATGCGGTATTCAAGAAGCTATTCCATAACCGCTATTTACAATATGCACAGTCTTAAAATAAGCTCTATCTTCGAGCTCGCTATACCAAGTTCCTTTTATGTATGGCAAAACATCAAAAATTTTTTTCTCGCCTGTCTCATATTCAAGGAGCAGATTAAAAGATTCAACTGGCCTAACCGATTTTATTTTTGGTTGCAGCATAAAAACATAATCATCATCTTGAATTCAAATAATTCAAAACCTTCTGTGTTAGGTCGTTTTCGTTTTTCCAAAACAATACTGCTCCTGTGGCTCGGTCTAAAACATAGTCGTAGCCTTCGCTTAGAGCTATTTCGGTTACAGCTTTTCTTATTAGCGCTATTATTGGCGCACTGACTTTTTCGTTTTCTTTTAAAAGCTCGCCGTTTCTGCCGTAGATCCTTTCGATAAAGTTTTTAAGCTCGGTATCTCTGCGAGAAAACTCTGCTTCTAATTCTCTTTTTTGTTCTTCTGAAAGCATTAAGCTTTGCTTCTCCAGCCTTTCTTTCACAAAGCCAAGCTCCCTTTGCAACAAGTTAGCCTGCTGCTCCCACTTCGCCACCTGCCGATCGTATTCCTCTTGCGCTCTTCGCGTGCCTTTGTAGCCTTCAAAAATAATTTTTGAATCGACATGAGCAACACGCATTCCATCTGCTGCAACAGCAAGACTGGCAAACAAAAGAAGCAAAATAAAATTTTTCAGCAAGAACATGATATGGAAATATAGAAAATGCCCATTGCTTTTTTTAAGATATCTCATAAACTATTGCACTTTCAACACCGACACGCCGATTTGAATGTTTTGTTCCAGCTCTAGAATGCTTTTTTGTACCTCTGCTCCGTTTATAAAAGTTCCGTTGGTGCTGCCAAGGTCTTCTATAAAAAGATCTCCGTTTTCAAAAAAGACCTTGCAATGCCTTTCTGAGACAAATTCATCTTTTAGTTGCAAGTCGCAAAAAGAAGCGCGCCCAATGAGCAGTCCTTTTATTGGAATATTCACTATGCAACGTTCTTCTTCGGGATATAAAACAGCTATTTGGGGCATAATTTAAAACTCTTCCTATGGATTTCACATTGACCGTTTTTTTGAATAGCTTCCACGTGCGCCTTTGTGCCATAGCCTTTGTGCTTTTCAAAGCCATAACCCGGAAACTGTTCAGCGAATTTTATCATTAATTTATCTCTATGCACTTTTGCAAAAATAGACGCGGCAGCAATGCAAGCTACTTTGCTGTCTCCCTTAACTATTGGCATTTGCAAACTCTGCTCAATTTCTCTTATATATAAGTTTCCGTCAACCAAAATTTTATATTGCTGTTTTTTTTCTCTAAGCTTTGAAGCCACAGGCTCAAGCGCTCGCCGCATAGCTAAAAACGTTGCATTCAAAATTCCAATCTCGTCTATCTCTTGCGCAGAAGCCTCTGCTATGGAATAATGTTCGCAATAATTCGGTAAATTGTTGAATATCTGTTCTCGTTGCTTTTCGGATATTTTTTTTGAATCGTTTATACTATCCCAACCCCGTCCCAAAACTACTGCACTTGCAACCACGGGGCCCGCTAATGGGCCTCTGCCTGCTTCGTCAATGCCAATTAAAACGCCAAAACGCTCGGTTAGCTCTTGTTCGGCTTGCAGAAGGCATCCTGCTATAGGGACAGTGCTTACGTAATAGTTTTCCATTGTACGTTAATGTAGAAATTAGGGCACGGCAGGGAGCAAAATTATCGGAATGAGGCTGGCAAGGGATTTGTAAATTCTTTTCATGCAAATTCGCGATATGTTCAACAATATTCACAAGCGTTACGACACGCTTAACCACCTCATGTCGGCGGGTCGCGATATTGCGTGGAGGCGAACTTGCTGCAAAAAACTGCCCAAAAAAGAAAATGCTATTGTGCTCGACTTATGCGGCGGCACAGGCGACTTTTCTATTGCGTATAAAAAAGTAGCCAATCCCAAGCTTTCTATTGTTGGTGACTTTGCCGATAAAATGCTGCAAGTCGCTTCGCAGAAAGATTTGAGTTTAATCCCCATTCAAATGGATGCAACGAATATTCCGCTCAACGATAACTCGGTTGATATTATCTTAAACGGTTTTGGAATGCGAAATATTTCAAACTTGGATTTAGCTTTTAGTGAAGCTTTCAGAGTGCTGAAAGCAGGCGGCTATTTTGCAACGCTTGAGTTTTTTAAAAGCGAGAAAATCATTCCAAAATTATTTTACCAAAAAATCGCTCCGCTCATAATCCCTTTCGCCGGCATGATACTCAGCAAGCGCAACGCCTATCGTTATTTGGTGTTTTCAATTATGAACTTTATAAGCCCACAAGAATACGCCGCCAAAGCAAGGGCAGCAGGCTTTGCGCTCCGCTCTATAAATGCATTAGATGGCGGGTTGGCATACATTGTATTGGTGGAAAAAAATGAAATATTAGGCGAACAGAGTTAGGAATTAAACGCCGCATCCATTTTCTTCAGCGCTTCTTTCACATCGCTTTTGGTGATAACCAACGGCGGAAGCAAGCGCAAAACGTTTGTGCCAGCACGCAGAACAAGCAAGCTTTGTTTTCTGCAGGCAACAATTAAATCTGCAACGGGCTTTTCCGTTTCAATGCCAAGCAACAAACCTTCGCCGCGAATATTGCCCAGCCCAGCATGTTTTTTTGCAAGCGCTTCCAAGCCAGCCCTTAATTGCGCAGAGCGTTCGCGTACATTCGCTAGAAACTTTGCTTTTGAAATTATTTCCAAGGCAACAAGCCCGGTTGCGCAAGCAAGAGGATTGCCGCCAAAGGTGGTTCCGTGATCGCCTGGCTTTAAGCACTCTGCTATTTTTTCATTTATCAACGTTATTCCAAGCGGCAAGCCGCCGCCCAACGCTTTTGCCCAAGTTGTGATGTCTGCGTTTATGCCATAAAGCTCCGAACAGGAAATTGCTCCGCAACGCCCCATGCCCATTTGAATTTCATCTGCAATCACCAAACAGCCGCTTTGCTTTCTTAGCTCGTTTATTGTTTTTATAAATTTTTTAGAAGGTATCAAAATTCCGCCCTCTGCAACTACAGGTTCCAGCATTATAGCAGCGGTATTTTTGCCAACCGCTTTTTTCAAGGCTTCAGCATTATTCCACTCAACATGCTTAAAGCCCGCTGGCATTAAACCAAAGCCTTCTTTTAGCTTTTCTTGCCCTGTTGCTGCAAGCGATCCATAAGTGCGGCCATGGAAGCTGTGAATAAAAGTTATTATTTCCGTTCTTTTTTCGCCTTTGCCAGAAAAATATTTTCTTGTAAATTTTATAGCAGCCTCATTTGCTTCGGTGCCTGAATTGCAAAAAAACGCTTTGCCTTTTTCTTTGCCGAACTTGGTTAGAGAAAGCATTTTTTGAGCGAATTTTATTTGCGGTTCATTTGGAAACAGGTTTGAGATATGCAAAAATTTTTCGCTTTGCTTTTTTATGGCTTTAATGATGGCTGGGTGCGAATGCCCAAGCGCATTAACGGCAATTCCGCTGGTAAAGTCAAGATACCCTTTGCCTTTTGAATCAAAAAGCCATGCTCCTTTGCCCTTTACAAAGCGAATATTCGCTTTTGCGTAAGTTGGGGCTATAATTTTAGAATCCATAGGGGGGAAGATAGAAATTTCCTACCTTACCCAGCATGACCGCAAAGCAGCAATTAGGGCAGTTTTTTACGAAGAATACAGACTATAACAGGAAAAGAATTTCGTTTTGCTTCGCTTATAATTTCATAAATTACCTCTACTTTAATAAGCTAAAAAAGGCGGATTTAAATAAATGAGCGAACTGCGAAAAAATTTGCTTGCCGAAGCAAAGAGGATTGTGATAAAAATCGGCTCTAAGGTGCTTGTGGGCAACAAGGGCGTGAATTTGGCGTTTATAAAAAAACTGGCGGAGTCCGTAGCTACCTTGCAAAATGCCGGCAAGGAAATTGCGATTGTCAGCAGCGGAGCTGTCGGCACAGGAATGGCGCGGCTTGGCTATTCAAAGAAGCCCGAAAATATCGCAGACAAACAGGTATGCGCAGCGGTTGGGCAAATAGATTTAATGCACGATTACCGCGATGCTTTCGAAAAAGAAAATATAATAGTTGGGCAAATTCTTCTCTCCGCAGACGACTTTAGAGATAGGAACCGATATAAAAATCTGCAGAACACAATGAACTCAATGCTGCATCACAAGGTAATTCCCGTAATCAACGAAAACGATTCCGTTGCTATCGCAGAAATCAAAGTAGGCGACAACGACAAGCTTTCAAGCGATGTAGCTTTATTTTGGAATGCAGATTTGCTTTTGCTTTTTACCGACGAAGACGGCCTTTTTGATTCAAACCCCAAAACAAACCCAAACGCTCGGCTTTTGAACCTGGTACCGGAGGTATCAAGCGAAATTTTAAACCTCGCCAAGCCTGGAGATGAAGGTTCTGCAGTTAGCACCGGCGGCATGCATAGCAAGCTAGATGCAGTAAGAGCGGTGACTCGTTCAGGGTGCAATGCTTTTTTGGCAAATGGCACTAAGGTTTTGCCCCATGAGGTTGTGCTGGGAAATGCAGTAGGCACCTTGTTTTTGGGCAACGCAAAAAAGTTGGCGAGCCGCAAGAAGTGGCTCTCTTTTGTCAGCACTCCCAAAGGCTCAATTACAATAGACGATGGCGGAGTTAGCGCCATTAGAAACAAAAACGCAAGCATTCTGCCGGTTGGCATTGCCAGCATTAGCGGGAAATTCAGCGAGAAAGACTTAATTGACGTTAAGGATTTGAAGGGGAATAAGGTAGCTAGGGGCATAAGCCGTTTCGATTCGGAGAGCCTGCGCAAGGTAGCTAAGGTGAAGAACCAAAAAGAGGCTATTCACAAAAACGACCTTGTTGTTTTTTAAGCGGGAAGAGCGAGATTCGAACTCGCGGTGGATTTAAAGCCCACACGTCCTTAGCAGGGACGCACCTTCGGCCAGCTCGGTCACCTTCCCGTTGGGCGGTAATATAGAAAAATAAAATTTGAATTTTATCTACCTTCTCCAGCATGAACCGCCAACTCACCGCTGAAACCACCAAAACCCAATTTACCCAACTACACCAACGCAATATCCCAAATACCGAAAACTTGCGAAAATGGATTCTAGAGTGGAGCGAGCTTTCTTCTGCCCTGGCAGAGGAAAGCGCTCGTCGCTATGTTGCAATGACCTGTGATACAAAAGACAAGCCAGCTGCTGAAGCTTATGAATTTTTTGTATCCAACATAGAACCAATAATTTTGGAAGAAACGGAAAAATTGCAAAAAAAATTAATTCGGCATGAAAATTTAATCGATTTAGAAAATGAATTTGGAAACTGGTTTAAAGCGGTACGCACAGACTTGGAATTATTCAAAGAAGAAAATATTTCGCTGGAAACAGAATTGAATTTGGAAATACAAAAATACCAAAAAATAACAGGGGCTATGAGCGTTCAATACAAAGGCGAAACAAAAACCATGCAGCAAATGGGCGTTTTTTTGGAGTCCTCAAACAGAACAGAACGCGAAGAAGCCTGGAAACTGCTCACAGCACGCCGCCTTCAAGATGCCGAAGCCTTAGATGCCGCTTTCGATAAATTATTTTCGCTGCGAATTCAAATAGCAAAAAATTCCGGTCATGAAAATTACCTGAGCTATATCTTCAAAGCCAAGCATCGCTTTGATTACACCCCGCAAGATTGCAAAAATTTTCACGAATCAATAGAAAAAATAATTCTGCCGCTTTATAAAGAAATTTTAAACAGCAATGCAAAAAAATTAGGGCTGCCCAAACTTCGCCCCTGGGATTTGGACTGCGACCCTTACAAGCTCCCTGCCCTAAAGCCTTTCAAAAACGGAGCAGAGTTGATTTCAAAATGCAAGAATTTATTTAACCGCCTTAACCCGCAGTGGGCAGAGTGGTTTGGAGTTTTGGAAAAAGAGAATTTAATAGATGCAGATAGCCGCTTGGGCAAGGCTCCTGGCGGTTACCAAATAACATTCGACAAATCTCGCATCCCTTTTATTTTTATGAATGCCGCCGGCACAGACCGAGATATATACACCCTCCTGCACGAAAGCGGCCATGCATTCCACCAGTTTGCGATGCAAGGGCAAGAACTCTTTGCTTTTCGCGATGTTCCGTCTGAATTTGCAGAGGTTGCGAGCATGAGCATGGAGTTGCTTGCCGCTGCGGATTTATCGGATTTTTACGAGCCTGCAGATTTTCGCCGCAGCCGTGCCTATGCTCTTCAAGATATAATTTCGCTCTTCCCTTGGGTTGCAATTATTGATGCATTCCAGCACGAACTTTATGCTCGCCCAAACCACGCCGCAAAAGATCGCAAAGAAATTTGGCTTGCCTTGCAAGAGCGTTTCGACAGCGGAGTCGATTGGAGCGGCTTGGAGGAGGCTCGGTCATATTTATGGCAAAAACAACTGCATCTTTTTGAAGTCCCTTTTTATTACATAGAATATGGCATTGCGCAATTAGGTGCTCTTCAAGTTTACGCCAACGCAAAAAAAGACCCAAAGCTTACTGTGCAAAAGCTAATCGAAGCAGAAAAGCTCGGTTCCTCCAAACCCCTGCCGGAACTTTTTGCTGCCGCAGGCATAAAATTTGATTTCAGCCCCAAAACCATAGAGCCTCTTGCGGAGATGATTTTAGATGAAATTAGACATAACAGCTGAAGAATGTCCTATGACTTTTGTGAAGACAAAGGTTGTTTTGCACGAAATGAAAAAAGGCGATATTCTGGAAGTGCTTTTGTGCGGGGAAGAACCCTTGAGAAATGTGCCTGCCGCTTTGGAGAAAGAAGGGCACAAAATTTTGTCAATTGAGCCTTTAGGTAAGGAAACTCACAGAATAGTTATAGAAAGAGGGTGAATTTACCATGCATGCTGTCTTCTTTTCTATCTTATCCTCAAGCACGGGGGTGCTTTGGTTTCGACAGGATTCCAGATGCGCTAGCTGCATGCCGAGGTGGGCTGGCCTCGTAAAACGCCCGAAAAAGATAACCGGCACCGATTACGCAATCGCCGCTTAAACAGCAGCGCCGAATTTTCTCCCTCTCCCGCTGGGTGAAGCATTC
>JAITFT010000125.1 GCA_031281155.1 Candidatus Fibrimonadaceae bacterium | reverse complement strand
GTGGAACCATCTGGCTTTGCTCCTTTTGTCAAAAGCAAAACGGAATGCCCCATAGACGATGCCTTCAGAGCCACTGTTAAACCGGCAATGCCTGCGCCTATAACAAGAATATCGTGCATAATTAGGCTTGCGAAAGCAGCTCGGCTAATTCTTTATCGAACCGCTCTTCGTTATTATATTGCGGCAAATCTTTGTGCAAACTTTCACCAGTGCTTATTAGCCCGAAATCTAGATTTTTATAATTCCAATATGAGAAACCAACATCTGCTTCTTTTAAGAGCGAGGTGAAATCGCGAGTCCAATTTAACTGGCTTGTGCGTTCAACCTGCACATAAACGCCGAATTCATTGCAAGCAACGGGAACTTTGTGCTTTGCTCTAAACTCCAAAGCCTTTTCCATTGTGGAATACAAACGATCTTTATCCCAGGAACCATCTTCAATTGGCAGTGTTACTGCTAAATCTTTATTCTGCGGCGGTGCATAGGTTCCGGGCCACGAGCGATTTTGCTTGAAATACGGTTCTGGAATCCAGCTTGCGTGTTGATGCGTGAAAATCACAGGTTGGTAAGAATGAAAGCTATATAAAACGTTATCGTCGTTCAGCGGGGTTAAATTTTCAAATTCCGCAGGGTTATTCCATCTGTTTGAGCCTACAACTATCGGGGCTTTTGGTGCTGCTTTTCTGATATGCCAAAATAATTCATCTTTGATTTTATTCCATGTTTCAGAATCTGGCGCAACAGGCTCATTCAAAATTTCAAGCAGAACATTTTTTTTGCTGCCATAGCGTTCTGCCAAAACAGACCAAACTTTTTTCACTTTTTCTCTGCATTTTGGATCTGTAAAAAGAGGCTGCGCTTCGCGCAAAGTCCCCAAATGAAAATCGTGCCCGGGGCATTTATGCAAATCGAGAATCAAGGCAAGCCCTGAACTCAAGGCTTTGTCAACTCCGGCATCTAAAAGCTCAAATGCCGCATTATCCAGCTCTAAATTTTCGCCTTTGAAAAAATTAAAGTAATCCACCGGCAAGCGAATATGGTTAAAACCTAAACTTTTTATAAACTGAAAATCTTTTTGCGTTATAAAATTTTTCGCATGTTCATAAAAGCCAGGAAAACCAACAGGGTCTTTTTCCTCAATGCAATCAACTTGGCTAAACCATCCGCCCACATTAAGGCCACGCAATCTTTCAGTTAGAATATTCATTCCATAAATATAGTAATCTAGACAAACTGCGTAATCCACAGCCCCAGCGCTCTCAATTCCTCCATGCATACCGAATGCTGCATATCGTAGATATGCCTTTCCACAGGGTTGCCGTTTGTTTTGAAAAATTCATAAGCTTTCTGACCAAGCCCCGCAGGGACAACATTGTCGAAACTCCCGTGCCCCAAAAATACGGGGATTTTTGCATTAACACCGTTCATTGGCATTGTATCTACAGTTGGGAAATAGGAAGAGAGGCTTGCTGCTCCAGCTAGCTTTTTTGGATAGCGTGTTGCGGTGTGCAGGGCCATAACTCCGCCTTGGCTAAAGCCTATAAGCAAAATGTTTTCGGAATTTATGCCTTTTTCAATTTCTGAGTCTATCAGTTCGGCCACTAGTTTGGAGTTTTCTTCAATGCCTTTGATATCGGGGATGTTTTCCAAGTTCATATCGGCAATGTCGTACCATGCCCGCATTTTATAGCCGCCGTTTATGCTTACAGGCATTATGGGGGCATGGGGAAAAATAAACCTTATGCTCGCATCTTGCGACAGCCCAAGTTCCGGGATTATGTCTGCAAAATCGTGACCGTCAGCGCCGAGCCCATGCATCCAGATAACGGCGGCATTGGGAGTAGAATTTGTTTCTTTTATTATGGAATCTAGCATGGAAGGTAATTTAGAAAATGGTTGATGACTAATGAACGAATTTTGCTAGAGCTATGATTGGGGCGGTGGTGGCGCGTAGCCTTGTATTGCCTAGGGATAGGAAATGGGCGTTTTTGTTTTTTAGCATTTCGAGTTCAGCGGGGGAAAAGCCGCCTTCGGGGCCGGTTAGTATGGCGGTTGGGGATTGAAGATTGAGGGCATTTGGAGATTGGAGATTTTTTTCGCAGGCTATTAGGGTTCCTTTGAAATTTTCGAGGAAATCGTTTAGCTTTATGGGGGCTTTTATTTCTGTTAGCCAAGATTTGCGGCTTTGTTTTAAGGCGGCGAGGCTTTTTGCTTCCATTCGGCGGCGTAGCTTGCCTAAGTCGGAGTTTCTTGGTTCTAGGCTTTTTTCGGTTCTTAGGAGGTGAATGGCTGCGAGCGGTAATTGTGCGGCATGGAAGGTTATTTCTTCTTCGCCGCCATCGGTTAGGCAGCTAATTGCCAGGTGTAGCTGGGGTGGTGGCTCTTGTTCGCTTATGCTTTTTATCAAGACTCTGCATGCTTTTGGGTTTGCTTCTAGAAGTTCGGCTTTGGCAAAGCGGCCTTTGCCATCACATAGCTCTAGGCAAGCACCGGTTTTGGCTCTAAAAGCCTTTATTATATGAGTGCTTTCGCCTTGACTTAAGATGGCTTCGCCGAGCTCCAGGTTTTCCAGAAAAAAATTGCTATCAAGCGGAGAGGGATTACCAGCCTTCGGCTGTTCGCTACCCTTGCGGGCAGGCGTTGAACCGACAACGAAAAAACTCGGGTTCGAATTTGCAGACATGAAAAGAGGGAGAGGGATTCGAACCCTCGTTACGTGAGTAAACACGCTTTCCAAGCGTGCGCCTTCAACCACTCGGCCATCCCTCCTAGAGATGTAATCCAAATTTAGCTTTTTTTTTCCGTTTTGTCAAGGCTTTTTTTCTGAAGTTTGCGTAAGAGCCGAATAGAACAGCTTTATAAACATTCAAGCCCCTTTCCCGCTCGTTGACAATGTTTAGCTTGATGTTTGGGAAAAATCTGCATTTCTCATTTTTTTTCCGCTTTTTTGCAAAAAATAATGTATATTTAGACCATAGTTATGACTGAAGTCAGGAAACAAGCTCGGGCTTAATAATGCTAGCTATGTTTTTTTGCAAAATCCAGATAGGTTTTAGCCTCTTCAATTGTAGGCAAAGAACCTTCTTCAAAAAGACCAATGTCTCAAATATTTTTCAATCGCCTGCTGAGAAAGAAATGCTACATGACTAGAAAATTCCTTGTTATCAATAAGCGTTTCCGCCGCCAATATATCTTTATCCGCAAAAAATGTCCAAGCATTT
>JAITFT010000109.1 GCA_031281155.1 Candidatus Fibrimonadaceae bacterium | reverse complement strand
CTAATCGTGGTCTTTTTGGCTACATAAGCGGCGGCACTGTCAAGAATCTTGGTCTTGAAAATGTTAATGTATCTGGCACTAACAATATAGGCAGTATTGCGGGCACTATAAGCTTCGGTAGCCTTATTGAGCACAGCTATGTTATAGGCATTGTAGCGGGTGTTGCTAATGTAGGCGGCATTGCTGGTACCGTTTCTGCCAGCACAATCCGAAATAGTTGGACCTCAACAAAGCTCGACGGTTCTGATTATGTTGGTGGCATTGCTGGCTACCTAATATCTTCCCCTATTGTTCAAAACTGTGTTTCCCTTGGACCTGAAATAACTAGAGTATCTGGCAATGGAACAAGTTTTGGTCGCATTCTTGGCAATGTCGCAGGCACTGTTTCCGGTAATGCGGCTTATGCCAATATGTCATTAATTGGAAATTTTGTTACCGGCACTCATTCTGATCGCAACGGCTTGAATATATCTATTGAAAGCATTCTTGCAGATGGCACACTTGGCACCCGCTTTGCCATGTCTCCCCCTTGGGTTGCAGAAAACGGCAGGCTTCCGGGTTTTCATTCTGGCATAGCTCTTCCTCTCCATTTATTCGCCGATGCTATGAGAGACTTTCTTCCTCTTGTAAACGGAACCTCATACATTACTTTGCAAGCCCTTGCGAGCGACAAAGAAGCTGCTAAATTAATTGTTCATGCCAAAATCCTTGAACTTGCTCCCCCTGATATATCCGTTTCTATTATCGATGCAGAGGGAACTTCCTTTATCGCTGCACTTCCTGGCGAATCTACTCTCCCGCTTGGAACAAACGGTCGTTATGAATTCCGCGTTTCAATTTCAGATCTTGGCGAAAGCGAAATGCTGACTTTGACAATCATTGCTACTCCTCATTCCAGTTTCTCCAGTGGCGGCGGCGGCATTGCCGAGCATCCTTACCTAATACAAACTGCCTCTCAACTTGAAACTATAAGGGCTCGCATCAACAACAATGTTGCCAGAGACAAGCATTATCGCCTTGCTTCCGATATAGTTCTTTCATCTACTTGGATACCCATAGGAAATATTATCAATCCTTTCCAAGGCGTTTTTGATGGCGCTGGCCATAAGATAGAGAATCTTCTAATCTCGGAAGGGTCTAATCGTGGTCTTTTTGGCTACATAAGCGGCGGCACTGTTAAAAACCTTGGCCTTGAAAATGTTAATGTATCTGGCGCTAACTATGTAGGCAGCATTGCAGGCACTATAAGTTCTGGCAGCCTTATTGAGCACAGCTATGTTATGGGCACCGTAGTGGGCGCTGCTGATGTAGGCGGTATTGTTGGCCTTAATGATGGCAGTACCATCAAGAGCAGCTGGTCCTCCGTATCTGTAACTGGCACGGACTATTTTGGCGGCATTGTAGGCAATATGTCCACAGCATCAGCTGTTGAAAATTGCGCCGCTCTTGGCCCAGAGATATTGCAAGCAAATGGCACAAGCACAAACTTTGGCCGAATCTCCGGCAATGATTTTGGCATTTTCTCAGGTAACATAGCTTACTCGGAAATGCTAACCCCAGATGCTATTATGGCTGGCAATAATAAAAATGGCTTAAGCCGTACTTTAAACAACTTGCTAATGTCTAGTTTTTACCCGCAATCACTTGTTGAAACACCTTGGGTTTACGAATCAGGCAAGCTTCCGGGCTTGAGCACTCCTATTGAGCTTCCCGCGCATTTGAGCACTGCTCGTATAACTCTGCATATTAGAAAAGATGGTGTCGAATGGCCTGAGCACGGCAAAAACTTTAGCCTTATACTGAATGATACCGAAGTTAAAATCACTGGTGGCAGCACACTGGCTACGAATGTCACTAATGGTACTTGGCAGATATACGAAGGCGATAACTTAATAGGTGAAATTGAGGCAGGAAGCGAGCTGACTCTTAACTATTATACCGTTATCTTTAGCCTAGCTCTGGCAAGCAATGCACACACCAGTTCTACGATAACCGCTACTTACAACGGAAAAAACATTGCCAGCGGTGATGTGGTTCTTGGCGGCGGCATGCTTGTGCTGAATGCCCAAGGAGAAGGAGCCGAAGATTACACCTACCTATGGAGCGGCAGCGGCAGCACTAACCAAATATTGTCTGTGCCCAATTTGTCTGGCGCAGTAGATGCTCTTTGTACTATAACAGGGACTGGAAGCAAGGTTTTGGCTGGTCGCTTGATTATCAGCAATACAAAGCCTAAAATCGGTGACTGGCTGACTGTTTCGCTTGAAAACGGCAACTATGAAGGCAGCTTAATCTATAAATGGTTTTCAGGAGAGGACTACCTTGATGAAATGAGTGCTTATACAGTAGCTACCACTGATGAGAATCGTGTGATTAGGGTAGAAGCGTCCGCTATTACCGGTATGAGCGGCACATTAGTTGCGTTCACAGAGCCTGTGTCAAAGAGAAGTGTAGAGGAAGCTGATTTTGAATACACCATAACAAACCATATTTACGGCGAGGCGGGCGGAGTATCCGTAGCAAAAAGAAATTCGGCAATAGGCGATATAACTGTGCTGTATAACGACTCTGAAGAAGTGCCTGTGAATGCAGGGGAATATTTGGTGTTAATAAGAATTTCAGGAAACAGCACTTATAAAGAAGGCGTATTTGAGCTTGGCCTTTATATCATAGAAAAAATCCCCGGCACCTTCCTTGCTCACAATCTCATTGCGGATGTATATGAATTTGGCTTGACCTTGGAAGCCCTGCTTCTTAATAGCAGTTACAAATGGGACAGCCCAGAAACATTATTGAACGCCGGCAATGGACAAAGCTTTGCCGTTACATACACTCATGAAAGCGGGAACTACACCACTGTGCCTGGTTTTGTAACAGTGAATATTGCAAAGGCAACACCCCTATATACTGAGCCAAGCAATTTGACTGCAAGCTACGGTGAAATACTGGAAGCGGTTGATTTGGAGTATGGATGGTCGTGGGAAAACCTGAGTCTTTCCGTAGGAAACGCGGGAGAAAACAAGCACAAGGCGATATTCACGCCAGAAGACACCTACAATTACAATATCGTTCACATTGATTTGACAATAAACGTGGCAAAGGCAATTCCAGCCAATATAGTTTTCCCAATAACAAATTCCATAGTCTATAACTCAGCCACAACGCTTTTGCAAATCGCCTTTGAAGGCGGCGAAGGCGATGGAACTTTCACCTGGAAAGATGCCGAAACTGTGCCAGTTGTAAACAACAGCGGCTACATAGTAGTGTTTACGCCCAGCGATGCAGAAAACTACGAAACTCTAACAGAAACCCTTACTTTGGAAGTAAAGCAAGCTCCCGGCAGCTTTATAGCCCCCAGCAACGCCGTAACTGCATTCCACACCTTAACCCTAACCCTAAGCGACATCACGCTGCCCTCTGGCTACGAATGGAGCGTAAGTCCAAGCGTATTGAATGCTCTTTTAAACATAGGCAATCACAGCCTTCCTGCCATCTACACCTGCCCCAGCGGCAACTACCAACCCGCCGAAGGCTACCTGAGAATAGCAATAACAGACGCCACCTCAATCCTCCAGCCGCCTTCCCCTGATGCCCGTACGGGCGTAGCCCCTGCATACTACAATCTCCATGGTCAACCTCTCGGCACTGCCAAGCCCACCGCGCCTGGCGTCTATATCGAAAAGCACGGAAACCAAACAAAAAGGGTAACTGTATGGTAATTCTGCTACTAACCGCGCTTTTTCTTGTATCCTGCTCCAGCCTTGAACGAGCCGAATTCATCTCTTTGGAAGACCGTATGAGCAGCAGCTCAGACAATGAGCAAAGCAGTTCCTCAAGCAACGGGGGCAGTAGCTCCTCAAACGAAGGGCAAGGCAGCAGTTCTTCCGTTGAAATTAAAAGTATCGCCATTGGCACCCAAATATGGATGGCAGAAAACTTGAGCATAAACCTCCCCGGCAGTAAATGCTACGAAGAAAAAGATGATAATTGCGAAACCTACGGCAGGCTTTACAATTGGGAAACCGCTCAAACAGCCTGCCCTGAAGATTGGCGTTTGCCAAGCGAGGCAGATTTGCAAATTCTCATAGAAAACATTGGCGAAAACATTAACAGCTTTTCGGCTCTCCTATGCGGCCATGGCGAATTCGACGATAACAAATACGAATACTTCAACCTCGGTATTTACAGCAACTGGTGGAGTGCCACAGAAACCAACGTTGCCAACGCCTATTATCTGTTTATGGATAACGAGAACGCAGAAATCAAAGGCGGCATAATAAAAACGCACCTATTTTCAATCCGCTGCATAAAGGAGGATTAGCAAGGTATGTTCAAAATTAACCCAAAAATCCTGTTAATTGCTCTGGTTCAGACAATAAACGCCAGTGTCGTTGCCGTCTTGGAAATAATTCCAAGCAGCGAAGAAGTCCAATTGTCAATTTCTGAATTTCGCCATTTAACAGATGAGTTGCGAACCCAAGCACGCGAAGCCCTCCCTAGAAATTATACTGTTCTAACAAGAGACAACATTTTCCAATTGTTGCCTCCAGACGAAGCCGAGGCCGAATGCCTTGCCGAAAGTTGTGCTGTAATTATAGGCAGGGCAATAGGTGCAGAATATGTAACGCAGGGGAATATAGGCAAATTCGGTGAAATGCTAACGCTAACCGTAGAACTCTACGAATCTATGAGCAGCAACTTGCTAGGCAGCTTTGTAACCGAAAGCAAAGATATAATGGGCCTGCTAGGAGCAGTGAGGGAAAGAGCTCCAGGATTATTTGCGAGAATGGTGCCCTCTTTGCCTGAACCTTCCGATTTGCACACTTCCGCTCCCCATTCCCCACTCCCTACTCCCCAAAAATCCCGCTCCCCATTCTTCATAGCATTAAGCCTCGATCTCCTCGGCGCAACTGCGCTCGGCATTGGAGTTTATCAGCATTCCAAAAAAAACAAACATTACAACGAGCACCTCAAATTATCCGATGGAGTTCTGCCAGCGGCAGAAAAATATAAAGCAGACAGAGAATACGATAAAGCGGAAAGTGCGAGAAAATTCAGAAATGCAGCGATCATAACCGGCAGCGTTTTGCTAGCATCGGGGATAACAGTGCATATTTGGTTTTAAGTAATTTATCAAGCCATCTATAGAAGTAGCATCTATGTTTTCTTTCATAGACCAGCTGTCTTTTAATGGCGAAACAACAAATGTTCGCTCAAGAGCTGTCTTTGCACCCAAAAACTAAACGGCGCATTTACTATATTTAGGGAAACAATTTTGAGAAGGGGTCTATATGACTGAACAAGAAAAGATGCTGCAAGAATACATGCTCGAACAGGAGGCTGTATCCAAAAAAATGTTTGAAGAGAGGGGAGCCGAGCTTTTAGGCATTGGCAAAACAAAAGCCATTGGCAAAACAAAAGATGGCAACGTACTTATGAGGTTTCTCGACAGTTATACTGGCACTGCCGGCGTTAAAGACGGTGGCGGAAACGAAGTGGCGGGGTACTCGACTGGGCTCGGTCACATGAATATGATGACAAGCTGGACAATATTTAAAATGATAAGCGATGAGTGTGGAATACCCACTCAAAATATCAGCGTAGATCCTGAAAACAACATACTTACGGCGAAACTGGTGACTTTGCTCGGCAAAGGAATGCCATTTCAATATAATGGAAAAGAATGGATTAGCAAGGGTGTGGAAGTTATTGCGCGTAATAACGCAGTAGGCAGTTACTTGAAGCGGCATCCGAATGTGGAAAAGGGAACCAGTTTGCTTAACGAAAAGGGTTTGCCTTTGATTGAATGCTCAGTAAAAGAAGACGAAGCGGGCGATCCAATTTTTGACAAAAACGTTTTTGTTGGTAGCGGGTATGTTTCGGAGCAAGACTACGACAAAGTTTCTTTATGGACTCAGCAAGCAACAAAGTTTTTGACTGATTTTTTCAAGAAAAAGGGGCTTGAGCTTCAAGACACAAAAATGGAATATGGATATACGCAAGAAGGCATCCTCGTTTTAGCAGATGAAATTTCCACAGGAACATCGCGTGTGTGGCACGCTGATGGTACTTCAGCGAAAGACAAGGAAATTTTTGAAGCTACCTGCTAGCTCACCCTCTCCACATTCGCCCCTAGCAAAGCCAGCTTGCCCTCAAAGTTTTCGTAGCCTCTATCCAAATGATAGATGCGGCTTATTTTGGTTTGGCCGCTTGCGGCAAGGCCTGCCAGAACTAGCGCGGCACTTGCGCGCAAGTCGCTTGCCATAACGGGGGCTCCGCTGAGAGGGGAACCGCCGGTTATTATCGCTGTATCTTCTTTAAGGGAAATGTCTGCGCCGAGTCTTTCAAGTTCGGACACGTGTTTGAATCTATCGCTGTAAATGGTATCGCGTACCGATGAGGTTCCCTTGATGCTTGCTAAAACTGCCATGAGCTGTGCTTGCATATCGGTGGGGAAACCTGGATAGGGGAGTGTTGTTATGTGAGCCGGCGAAAGCGACATTCCCTCGGCATCTAGTTCAACCCAGTCATCTCCCTGGCTTATTTTGCAGCCAATATTTTTAAAACATTCCAATAACGCACCCTGATGAGCGGGAACCATATTTGTTACCTTTACCTTTCCTCTTGTAATTGCCGCTGCCGCCAAAAAAGTGCCTGCCTCAATTCGGTCTGCTATGGTATCGCCGTTGCCTGGATTTAATTTTTCAACGCCATGCACAATTAAGGTTCTTGTGCCAATGCCGTCAATTTTCGCTCCCATATCGGTTAAGTATTCTGCGAGAGCGGTAATTTCCGGCTCTATTAAGGAATTTTGCAAAACGGTGCTTCCTTCGGCCAGGGTTGCCGCCATAAGAATATTTGCCGTTGCCCCAACGGAACTTATTGGGAAAGAAAAGGTGTTTCCTTTAAGCCGCCCATCGCAGATGGCTTCAACATATCCGTGCGTTATATTTATTTTTGCACCCAAAGCCTCCAGCCCTTTTAGATGTAAATCAACAGGGCGCGGACCCCAAGCGCAACCGCCTGGCAAAGATACTCTGCATCTGCCGAATTTTGCTACGAGCGGGCCTAGCACGTAAAAACTCGCTCTCATGGTTTTTACAAGTTCGTAAGGAGCTTCTAGGTGGTTAATATCGCTTGAGTCTATGCTCAATTCATTTTCGCTTTCTTTTATGCGGCAACCTGTAACGCGCAGAACATCTGCCATTGTGCGCATATCTTTTAGATGCGGCACATTGCCTATTCTTGAAACTCCATCTGTGAGCATTGCCGCTGCCATAACTGGCAGCACAGCATTTTTTGCTCCGGAAATTTTAACCGAGCCTTTAAGCGGCCCATTTGATGATACTAGAAAAGAATCCATAGATTTTCACTCCGCTAATAAGTATGCTTTAACAAAAGCTTTAATGTCTCCGTTTAGCACGGCCTCGGTATTTGAGGTTTCGTAACCTGTGCGCGTGTCTTTTACTCTGCGGTCATCCAAAACATAAGAACGTATTTGGCTACCCCATTCAATTTTGCGTTTTTCTGCGGCACGCTCATTTCGCTTTGCCTCTTCTTCTTCTTTATAGTGCTGAACCAGCAAGGCACGAAGCATTTTCATGGCGGTTTCGCGGTTTTGAATTTGGCTGCGTTCGGTTTGGCAGCTTACAACAATATTTGTTGGATTGTGAGTTATGCGCACCGCTGAATCGGTTTTGTTTACATATTGCCCGCCCGCTCCACTAGAGCGGTAAGTATCGACCCGCAAATCTGTTGGGTTGATTTCCACTTCGGCATCTTCGTAAATTGGGGTCATATATACGGCGGCAAAGCTCGTGTGTCGGCGGGCGTTGGAGTCGAAAGGGCTAATGCGCACCAAGCGGTGAACGCCGATTTCCGAGCGCAGCATTCCATAGCTGTAGGTTTCGGGCAATTCCAGCGTGCAGCCTTTTATGCCGGCGGTATCTCCTTCTTGAATATCTAAAACCTTGAATGGAATGCCCTCTTTTTCAAAGTACATGGTGTACATTCTCAAAAGCATTTGTGTCCAGTCTTGGGATTCGGTTCCGCCTGCGCCGGAGTTTATGGAGAATAGGGTAGGGGCGGCATCGTCTGGCCCCTTGAGCATTTTTCTCAATTCCATTTCGGAAATTTTTGCGTCTAAGGCAGAAATATCTTTTTCTATGGATGCGGAGAGCTCGCTATCGCTTTCTTCTTTTGAGAGTTCGTAGAGTTCGGTTAGGTCGCTGCATTGCTTTGAAACGGTTTCCCAATTAGAAATTAGGTTGCGGATGGAAGCCGCTCTCTTTAGCAACTCTTGTGCTTTTGCGGCATCGCTCCACAATTCAGGGTCGCCGGTTTGTTTTTCCAAAACTGCGAGTTCTTCTTCTTTGACATCCAAGTCAAAGATACCCCCTGAGCTTATCGATACGCTCTCGAATTAAAACTAAATCCATTATAGCCCTATTGCGTTTGGTGGCGTGTAGTCTTTGTTTAGGTATTGGACTTTGTAGGTTTTTGCTAGCTGGTCTAGGTAGTTTTTTACGGCGAGCATGCGCCTTTGTTCGGCTTCTACTCGCAGAATGTAATCTATTTTCAGGTCGTAGCTTTCGAATTTGCCATCGTTTCTTTCGGCTAGCATAAAGATAACAACTCTGTTTCCGCCTTGAATGAAAGGTTCGCTTATATCGCCGATTTTTAAGTTTCTAGTAGCATTCACAAATTCTGTTCCTTGGTCTTTTGGCAAGAAACGTTCCATTGCGCCGCCTTCTCTTTTGGCCATTGGATCATCGCTGAATTGGGCGGCGAGCATTGGGAAGCTTGCTTTTTTTGTGCGAACCTGGGCGGCATAACCTTTTAGGATATCTTTTTTATCTTGAATTGATTGTGCGTTTTCGCCTTTTGCGATGTTTAGAAAAATGCGCGCTCCGCTTATGGAGTCGTTTATTATTGCTTCGTGCTTGTGCTTTTCCCAGTAATCTCTTTTTTCTTTATCTGTTGGGTCTTTAGGTGAGGGAACTCTTTTTTCCAGGATTTCTTCTGCTAAAATTTGATCTTCCACTTTTCTTCTGAATTCCGCTTCGGTCATTCCGCTTCTTCTCAATTCTTGGTTAAAGTCTGGGTATTGCCTTTTGAATAGGTTTACGAGGCTATCTGTTTTTCTTACATTT
Source organism: Candidatus Fibrimonadaceae bacterium (assembly GCA_031281155.1). Classification (GTDB taxonomy): domain Bacteria; phylum Fibrobacterota; class Fibrobacteria; order Fibrobacterales; family Fibrobacteraceae; genus Fibrimonas. Next base: position 10,545 of record JAITFT010000109.1, on the reverse strand, counting down.
GCTTTTAAGCCTTGCTTGGCTATTTCTGCTCTCAAAAGCTCTTGCCCAACCAATTGGTCCACAACGACCCACCGCAGCTGGGTCATAGCTTCTGGCGGAAGATTGCGCCCTCCAGCTTGTGCTTGGGCGAGCTGCCTAACGAGGCTATCTATTTTGCCTTGGCTAATGCCAACATTGCCTACCTTAATAACATCGAGATTTCCGCCGGAAAGCAATTGGGCATTGACAGAAAAAGCCAACAACATGAGTAAAGGAATAATTTTCATGGCGGTAAGATAGAAAATTTAACCATGTTTTTTCAGCAGCTCTCTCGAATGAGCCAAAACAGTGGGGGAGTTTTCGTCGCCTAGCATTCGGGCTATTTCGGAGATTCTTTGGTTTTGGTTTAGTGGCTCTACGTTCGTGAAGGTTCTGTTGCCGGTTTCTGCTTTTTTTACCGAAAATTGCCCATCGGCAAGGGCTGCTACCTGGTGTAGGTGCGTTATTGTTAGCACTTGGTGGTATTTGCCAAGCTCTCGCAGACATTCTCCTACCTTGTGAGCGATTTCGCCGCTAATGCCGCTGTCAACTTCATCGAAAACCAAAAGGGGGACTTTGTCGCGGCCTGCCATTGCGCACTTAAATGACAATAAAACGCGAGAAAGCTCGCCGCCGCTGGCGGCTTGCCGTAGCGGTTTTTCGCCCTCGCCTTTGTTTGGAGTAATCCAAAATTCGCCTTGCTCTGCACCATTTGCACTTAGCTCCATTGGAACGAAGCGTGTTGAAAACACGGCGGTTGGCATGGAAAGGGAGTGCAGGCCTTTTTCGACTTCTGCATCTAGCTTTTTTGCGCCGGCTTGCCTTTTTTTGGAAAGCTCTGCTGCGTTTTTTTCAAATTCCGCTCTTAGTTTAGAGGCGCTTTTTTGCAATTCGGCTAAATCGGAATCGGAGTTTTCAAGACTCTCTAGCTCTTGCTTTCTCTTTTCTCGCAATTCTATTAGAGCGGCTAAATCTGTGCGGTATTTGCGTTTTAGCTTTTGTATAAGGGCAATGCGGGCATTGGCATTTTCTATTTGCTCTGTATTGTATAACTCTTGCTTGCCTGCTTTCTTTAATTCCGAAGTTAGAGTTTTCAAGATTTCTTCTACAGATATTATAGCCTCTGCTTTGGGGGCATTGCTGCACTTGCTTTCAAATTTTTGCAATTTTGAAACAAGTTCTCCCATATTATTTAAAATTCCGTTTTCGCTAATCAGCAGTTCCAAACAGTCATTTGCCATTCGCCGCTTAAATTCGCTGCTTGCAGAGCTTTGTACGATATTTTCGCATTCTTCTTCTTCGTTCAATTTCAGATTTGCGCTTGTTAATTCATTTAATTGAAATTGCAAAAAATCCTTTTGCTGCGCAATGCTTTCTGCATTTCTTTTGCATTCTTCTATTTTTTTATGCACAGCATTCCATTTATCAAAACTCTCTTTGCATTTTTGCAAAATTTCCTCGTTTCCGCAGTAGGCATCTATAAGTTTTTGCTGTGCTTTAATGTTTTTCAGCAGGGTTTGCTCGCTTTGCCCGTGGAATTGCATTAGCATTTCGCCAAGCTCCTGCAAATCGCTTTGGTTTGCGAGAACGCCGTTTATGCGTGCTTTGCTCTTTCCATTCAAAAGGATTTCCCTTTGAATTTCAAGTTCATCGTCAAAGTCTATTTCTCTTTCTTTTAAAAATTCCCGAACATCTGCCAGTGAATCTATTTTGAAAACACTGCGCAAAACAGCGGTTTCTTCGCCGTTTCTAATTTGGCTTGGCATTGCTTTTGCGCCGCATAAAAGCTTTAACGCACTCAAAAACACGGATTTTCCCGCACCTGTTTCGCCAGTTATAACCCAAAAGCCGCCAGAAAACGCTATTTCTGCGTTAGCTATTAGAGCTAGGTTTTTAATAGAAACGCTTTTAAGCATTATTCAACGCCAAAATCTGCAAACCAAAGCCTTAGTTTTGCTTTTTCCTCTTTAAGAGCCTCGAAATCGTATTTCGCATAATCGGGCCTGTCGGCAAAAACTTTTTCTGAAACATTCAAAGAAGGAGTTTTTGGAAGCAGCATTGGATTTCCAAGCCTAAGCACATAACTCGTGGCATGCCTTCTCATTCCTCTTGTAACTTGAAGTTTCAATTCATCTGTTTCGCCCCAAAATAACAAGTTAGGATGCCCATACTGCTGCACAAATGCGGTATCAACCCTATATTCTTCCAAAGCAGCATAAACTGGCACAGGATGCTCAAATTCGCTTGCTCCCACGTCGTTCTTGGGCAAAATCAATTCGGCAAAAACCACTGTTTTATTAAGGTCTATATTGCTCATATTAAGAGAAATCAAAAGGGAGTCTCTGGCTCCTGTTGCATAAAGACAAGTTTCGCAAACCTCCAAAGGCCTTGTTCTTTGCGCAACAGTGCGCAAGTCTTTGATGTCGTTAATGGATGGCGGTGCTATTCGCAAAACTTCGTTGTTTGAAAGTAGCTGGAGCCCAAGCAGCAAGCTCAGGGAATCTGGGTTGGGATAAGCACTTAGCAATTTTGGTGGCAATGAAATTGTGAATGTGTCTCTTGCGGCTTTTGCCTGCCAGTTAAAAGTAATTTCATCGCAGCCTTCCCATTCTTCTTTGTTTAACTTAAACCAGGAGCTGTCGGGCTCGCTTAGCCAGCAAAGCTCTGCCTTGATTTTGCGGCTTGCAAGCGGAGTAAATTCACCATTAGCATTTCTATAAAAATCTGCGTAGAATATGCTGTCTGTTCTTAAATTCCATGTTGGTTCTATGGACTCGTTTGCCAATAAACCAAAATAGAGCGTGTGCTCCAGGCCATTTACGTTGCCAAGTGCGGCAAAAGTTGATACCATAAAAGCAGAATCGTTGAAGCCAGCATTAATCTCAATGGGGACTTCAATTATTTCAACAAAGAGCTTGGAGTAGGAGCTCGCTATGCCTTGGCTGCCAAGCCATTCGTTTAGCGAAGTGGATTCGTCTGCGGAAGAACATGCTAAAAGCACGGTGCATAAAGTTGATAAGAAAAATAAGCGAAACATACAACAGGAATATAGAAAAAGACAAAAAAAAACAGCATAGCGTGAACTATGCTGCTATATAGAGCTGAAATAATAAATTATTTCTTTTTGCTTTTTTTGAGAGCAACGCTTGCTTTCAAACCGTTACCTACTTTGAAAGCCACTGTTTTGGAGGCTTGAATTTTGATCTTCTCGCCGGTGGCTACATTGCGGCCCATGCGAGCCGGACGGTTTTTTACTCTGAATGCGCCAAAGCCAATTAGCTGGACTTCACCGTCTTTTTTCAAGCCGGCTTCAATTCCTTCTAAAACGGCGTTAACAGCGCGCTCTGCAGCAGCTTTGCTTTCTAGACCAGCAAGCTCCTTTACCTTTTCTACTAGATCGGGTTTTTTCATAAATTTCTCCTTGGAGTTAAGTACTAGTTGCAAATTTAGCATTTTTCTTCATAAAAATCAAGGGTAAAAAGTAAAAAAAGCGTTTTTCTTTCAAAAATTTTAAAAAAACTTTTCAATCAATAGGAAAAGCATACAATAACTTCTGCGGCGTAGCGCAATATAAGGTATTGCCGTGTATGAAAATAGATGCTCCGTTACCAAAGATTTCATAGCTTTTTGCAAGCTTGCCTGTGCTGATGTCTATGGCGACAATGGAGTTGTCCCTATCTATCCATATATAGGAAGCATTGGGAATTGCTTGCGTATAGGAGGAACCTCTGCTATCGAATGCCCATACGAGTTTACCGCTGGGAAGCTCGAAAAACAGCAGATTTTGGTTTGTTGTGCCAGCAAGCGCAAATATTTTGCCTTCGTGTTCCACTAATTCAAAGGAAACGATTTGCGAACCAATTGAAAAAGAACTCAGCAAAAGGAATCCTTCTTTTTCCGAATAAACCTGTACCGAGCCTTCTGTGGAGGCTATGGCAAAGATTCCATTTTTAAATTCAAAGTGAGCCGCCCCGCCTAGGTCTATGTTAATTTTCTTATCGCTTTGCATTTTTGAGATTTCTTTTTGTGAAAGCGAATAGGCCCCTGCCTCTCCAAGGCTTAGAAGGACCGGTGCAGAACTTACTCTCCGCGACCATTCGAGCTGCATTTTTGGCACAAAATACTTTAGCACAAAGCCGTTCATCAAGCCTATATAAATGGAATCTTTATTGCGCAAAAAAGAATGAGGCCGCCCAGGTATATTATCGATTGTAATGGTTTTTTGGTCTTTAAGCGAAAATTGCAATAACCTGTATTCGGAACTCAATATAAACCATGGCGGCTCCTCTGCCAGCACAGAATATTTTCTGCCTGTTGGCAAAGAAATACTACCCTCTGTATTCCCAGTTTCCATGGAAAATTTTAATATTTCTTGGGATTCCGTATCTAAAATAAAGAGATTGTTTGCATCGCTTGAAATTTTTGGATAAAGCATTTTGGAAGATACCGGCAGGTGCCTAACCCATTTTGCTCCTATATTTTCCGCATATTTCGCAAAAATCGCAGTGGATAGCTCTTGCCGCCTTGCACCATAAATAATAGCTTTTCTCCACGCGCTGTCGCTATTTTCCTTCAAGGCCAAGTTATACCAGGCATAAGCATTGCCGCTTTCCAGCGAGAGCAGAGAATCTATGTTTTTGCTTGCCGCCAAGTGCGGAAGTTTCTGATAGTGCCTTGTGTACAGGATTTCTGTGTTTCCATTTGCTAGGTTGAAAATAACGGAATCCCCTTTTAAAGTTGGTTTTTCCAGAATTTCGCCATCTATTTGGTAATCCCACAAATGCGTTAAAAGGGAGTCGAATACGGATATTCCGCCGTTTTTTTGATAGGTTCCAACCAGCCCAATCCCGGCATCAAAAAAAGCTTCTCCATCGCTTTTTGCAGTGGAAATTTCCTGTTTGGTATTTTTATCCAGCAGCTTGATATTGCCGTTTATATCCAAAACAAAAATTTTATTCTCTTTGCTTGCTATATCTTGAACTCCTAGGTGGTAGGGCATTCTCCAAACCAAATCAAGGCCATCTCCTATTCTGTAAAAGGAAAGAACATTTTCGCTGTATAAAAAGAATCCATTGAAGACTAAAAATACTTTGGCAGGTGCTTCTGTAAACGAAACGCTCCAGGTTTCCATTCCGTTTTTTTTGGAGATAAGGCGCAAGGAGTTATCTGGGCAACTGTAAATTATATGCTGCGCAAGGTATAATTCGCCTTTAAAAACGCAATTTGAGAACCTCGGATCGTTAGGAATTTTTGCAGTTTGCTCTGTAAAATTGCCTTGTTTTACTGTGGCAATTTTTATTTTTTCTTCGGCGCTGCCCCAAGCCCTTGCCTTTTCAGATGCCATATATGCCAGCGATGCGCTTTGCGCATTGTTTTTCAGAAATTTATAATGTTCAAAGGCTTTAGCGGAATCGCCTTTTGCTTCTGCTATTCTTGCTAGATAAAGGCCTGCGTTTAATTTTTCGCGTTCCGTTGCTTTCTCAGAATTAAATGCAGAGTTTAGCAAGCGTTCGGCTCTGGAAGTGTCTGCCGCCATTTTCAAAATATAGGCGGCCTCTTGGATTTTATCGTTTACAGATGCTGCAAAAGAGCTTGAGACAAAGAGAATTAAGAATAATCCGCTACGCATCCAGCTTATACCCCATTCCTCTTATGGATATTATCAGCTTTGGGTTTTCCGGTTCGTTTTCTATTTTCTGCCTGAGCTTCACTACGTAGTTATCTATGGTTCTTGATTTTTCGTTATTATCGGTTTTTATGAGTTTCATAAGTTCTTCTCTGGATATTACTTCGCCGCGCCGCCTGTAAAAGAGGTTTAAAATTTGAAATTCTCTTGCGTTTAAGTCTAGAAATTCTCCGTTTTTAGTGGCTTCATATTTTTTGAAATCCAGTTTAATACCGCTGAATTCGGCCACTTCTGTGCCAAAAACTATAGGTGATTCCAGTATTGCCAGCTTTCTGAAGAAGGCATTGACTCTTGCCAGTAGCTCTAGGGTTGAAAAAGGTTTTGTTACATAGTCATCTGCGCCAATGTTCAGGCCTGTAACTTTGGAGGCTTCTTCGCCTTTTGCAGTTAGCATTATTATTATCATGCTAGGATATTTTTTTCGCAGGGCTCTGCATACATCAAAGCCATTTTTACGCGGCATCATCACATCTAAAAGCACCATATTCGGCAAAAAATCATCTGCTTTCAGTAGTGCTTCTTCGCCATCTCCTGCGACTTCGACGATATAATCCTCCATTTCAAGAGACTCTTGCAAGCCATCTCTTATGAACTCTTCGTCTTCAACGACTAAAATTTTGTATTGCATAATATATTGCAAGAATATAGTAAATGCATTTAGTTGCTGGAGAGTAGGGAGTAGGGAGTGGGGGTTACAAGCTCTGCAATTCTTGCAGCACGCCGAATAACTTGTTGCCTATTGTATATCTTTTCTCAATATTGTCGTAAATATAGCGCATATTTTTTTTCGTATTTTGATTCAGCTCATTTATGTTGGAAAGTATGTGGCTTATGGTAACCTCACCCTTGCCTTTGTTCGCAAAATTTTGAATTTTCACATTTGTTTCAATGTAGCTAATTATGAATTTAACGCTTGAAAGCTGTTGTTCCAAAAAATATGAAAGCAATATTTCTTCTTGCAAAATTCCCCTGAAATGATCTTGTGCATAGAACTGCATTTTATTCGATTTGTTGCGAGAAATTGAAGCCCTTGCATAAGAGAGACATACGTTCAGGAGTTCTGCAAATTCGTGGAAATCTGGCAATAGCTCGCTTTCGTTCAGTGTTTTGTCTGAGTCTAAAGTTTTTTTCAGTTTCCTGAACTGATAATTGGATTTTTCGTAATACAAATTACGCATTTGGCAATTGTATGTACGATTGCGCATTGCCTCTTGCGAAGGCGGAATTTGAAGTTTTACTGTGCCAGCCACGTTCTTGTTACCTTTCTGACTCCCGCAACCGAACTTAACGATTGCTCGATATTGTTTATTTGCGCAGAACTCAAGGCAAGTACATCTATCCTGCCTTTTATTCTGCTTTCCTTACTCTCAAATATAGTTTTTTTAATTCGCGCATTATTTTCTGAAATAACTTTTAAAATATCTTCCTCAATACCGACTCTATCAATGGATTCCACTCTGAAAACGCATTTAGAATTGCGTTTCGGGGTGTTTGAGGGCTCCCACTGCAGGGTCAGGCAGTGCTCTTCGGGGTGTTTATTCAAAATTTTACAATTATTTTTGTGGATCTCTATGCCTTTGCTGGTTTTTAAAAGCCCTTTTATTTTATCGCCTGGCAAGGGATTGCAGCACTTTGCATAGTTGAGCAGGGATTTTTCGTTTTGCCCTATGGTTATAGGTGCGCTATCTATTGAGCCGAATACATCGAAGAGACCTCGCAAAGGCGGCGTGGAATTATCTTCTGAATATTTTTTTAAAAAATTGAAAACTTTTCCGAGCGGAATTTCTCCTTTGCCCAGGCTTTCGTAAAAGGAGTTTATATCTGTGCTTGAGAAAGCTTGGCAAATATCGGTATCTGCTGGTTTTTTTTCTTCTGCAATTCTCAAAACTTGCAATTCTCTTTGCCAGATTTTTCGGCCTAAAATTTCGGAGCGTATTGCTACGGATTCCTTGAGCCAACGCTTTATAGCAGCTTGCGCTTTTGGAGTTTTTGCGGAAATCAGCCAATTCTCTTGAGGCTCCTGAGATGAGCTTTGCAAAATTTGAATGGTTTCACCAATAGGAACGGGCGAATCTATGCCGAGAACCTTGTTAGCAACGCGCGCGCCCAGGCAGCGCAAACCCAATTCGGTATGCACGGCAAATGCGAAATCTAAAATGGTTGCTCCCAGTGGAAGGTTTACTTTTGTGCCGTTTGGAGTCCAGGCGTGAATATTGTTCGGTAAAAGGCTTTTATGCAAGAACTCAAGAAATTCCGAGGAATTTGGTATTTCATCTTGCATTTTATTTATCATTTTTACCCATTCCATATTTTTTTCAAGCTCTTCTTTTTTCGCATTGAATTTATATGCCCAGTGAGAAGCCATGCCGTGTTCAGCGGTTTCGTTCATATCGTTTGTTCTTATTTGAACTTCAACCAGCCTGCCTTGCGGACCTATTACGGTGGTATGCAAGCTTTGATACAGGTTTGGCCTTGGAACAGCTATGTAGTCCTTAAAGCGGCTGTATAGCGGCATCCACAGATTATGCACATAGCCGAGAGCAATGTAGCAATCTTGTATTTGCTTAACTATAATTCTTATTGCAAAAATATCGTAGAGCTCATCTATTTTGCAACCTATATTTTTCATTTTTTCCCAAATGCTGAAAATATGCTTTGAGCGGCCTTTAATATCGCAATCCAGTTGTTCCAAATTCATTTTTATATTGAGCGGAAAAATTATGGATTGTATATAGTCTTCTCTTTCTTTGCTTGTTAATTGCAAATGTTTTTCTATTTCTGCGTACTCTCTTGGCTGCAAATATTTAAATGCTAAATCTTCCAGTTCGAATTTAAATTCGTAAAGCCCGAGCCGGTGGGCGAGCGGTGCGTAAAAATCGAGGGTTTCTTTGCTAACGGATCTTTGATTTTCTTCTTTAAGAAATTCTAGCGTACGCATATTATGCAATCTATCTGCCAGTTTTATAACTATGACTTGCGGATTTTTTGAAATGAATGCCAGAAATTTTTTGAATGTTTTAGCGGTATTGTCCACGCCTTTTTGCATATCGGCTATTTTGGTTACGCTATCAACCATCTCTGCTATATCTACTCCAAACTCCTCTGTAATTTCGCTTTTGGTGTGAGCGGTGTCTTCCAGCACATCGTGGAGAAGCCCAACGACTAACATTTTGGAATCCATTCTCAAATTAGCCAATATTTTTGCCACTTCAATAGGATGTACTACATAAGGTTCGCCGCTTTTTCTAAGTTGCCCTTTGTGTGCATTGGCAGTAAAAGCCAGAGCTTTAGTAAGCAGCTCTCTATCCAGCTTCGGGTTTATACTTATAATCGATTGTGCTATATCTTCTACGGGAAGCATTTCGTTAATGTAGAAATTTCTACATTAACCACCAAATGAAAAATTTTTCAAAAGCATTAAAAGATTTTAAAAGTGGCAAAATCGTAATAATAGCAGACGATGAAGACAGGGAGAGCGAGGGTGACTTTGTTTGTGCTGCCTCGCTGTGCAAAGCCGAGCATGTAAATTTTATGGTAACGCATGGCAAAGGGCTTGTTTGCGCAGCCATTACCGAAGAAAGAGCATTGCAGCTGAGCTTGCCGATGATGTCACAGAGAAATTCAAGTCGCTTTGAAACGGCATTTACAGTCTCCATAGAGGCACGGCATGGCACAACAACGGGCATTTCCGCGGCGGAACGCGCCCTAACCTGCCGCACTCTTGCAGACCGCTCAAAGCATGCAAGCGATTTTATCTGTCCTGGGCACATATTTCCGCTGGTGGCAAAAGAGCACGGCGTTCTGCAGCGAAACGGCCACACCGAAGCTGCTATTGATTTATGCCGCATATCGAAGCTTCCGCAAACTGCGGTTATTTGCGAAATTTTAAATCCCGATGGCACAATGGCAAGAATGCCCGATCTAAAGAAAATAGCGAAAAAGCATAATCTAACGCTTATAACCGTTCAAGACCTAATAAACTATCGCCTTGCTACCGAGCTTTTGGTAGAGCGAGTCGCAGAGCCTTTGGTACCAACCAAGCACGGAAATTTCAAAGCAATTGCGTATAGAAACAAAATAAATAACGAAGAATATGTGGTTTTTACAAACCTCAATGCGGCAACAAAGAATAAATCCGTGAATGTCCGCATTCACAGCGAATGCTTAACCGGCGATATATTTCATTCCTTGAAATGCGATTGCGGTGAGCAGCTCGATTACTCAATGTCTTATATTGCTAAAAATGGCGGCGTTTTAATTTATGCGCGTGGCCAAGAAGGCAGAGGAATAGGGCTTATCAACAAGCTGAGAGCCTACGAGTTGCAGGAACAAGGTTTGGATACAGTTGAAGCAAACATAAAACTCGGTTTTAAACCCGACCAAAGAAACTATGCATTCATCGCCCATATTTTGAAAGAACTCGATATAAAGTCGGTGAATTTGCTTACAAACAACCCTCGAAAAATTGCGGGCATTGAGCTATGCGGAATAAAAATAGCAAAGCGAATTCCCGTTGAAATGAAGGCAAATGAGCATAATAAAAAATATTTAACAGCGAAGAAAAAGCGAATGGGGCATTTACTATAGTAAACGCTGATTAAGTTGTTTTACTTTCGCAAAGAATTTTGTTTTCGGGCACAATTGCAAAATGCCATGAATTTTCATCGATGTTTTTTGGTAATTGCCCTTTTGGGAGGGCTGGGTGGGACAGCGGTGGCTGCCGCTGCGTATAATTTGAAAAAACTAATGAATGCGACGGGCTTCAGGAGGGCGATAAGCGCAGTGAACGAGGCCAAGAACGCCATATTTGACAAAATTCAAGTATGGAATGGGCTTTTTAT
>JAITFT010000089.1 GCA_031281155.1 Candidatus Fibrimonadaceae bacterium | reverse complement strand
GGCATATTAACCCAGCAGGAACTTCAGCGCATTTTTTTGAATAACCCCATTATGGGAGCCTTCTTCCGGATCCATTGTTATAAGAGTTTTAGGGTAATTATCTTTGGTTTCAAAAGCAGAAAGTTCTCTTTTAAGCGTGTCAGAGCCTCTAACGGAAAGAGCAACTTGAAAATATTTAAGCCCATTTTTAGTTTTTACAACGAAATCAATTTCTTTTTCCCTGTTTTTTCCAACCCAAACCTTTCCATAACGACGAAGCAATTCCAAATACACAATGTTTTCTAAAATATGTCCGTAATCACTCGGTTTTGTATCGGAAATCATACTGCGCAAGCCTATGTCCACAGCATAATATTTTTGATTGGTTTGCAAAATTTGCCTACCCTTTATATCGTAGCGGCTGGCAGGGTAAACTAAAAAACTATCTGTCAATGCTTGTAAATAATTTTCAACAGTATGGTTTGAAATCGCTCGGTTATTTGCTGTTAGAATATCGGATATTCGCTTTGGACTTGTGAAATTCCCGATGTTATCAAAAATAAATTTTGAAATATCTTGTAAATATAAGCTGTTCTTTATCTCTTTCCTTGCAACAATGTCCTTGAATATAACCGTATCGTAAAGATTTTGCAAGTATCTGTCCACGATGGATTTATCTTCTATAAATAAATTTACGGCTTCCGGGAAACTTCCGCATTCTATATAGTTTTCATAAGCCAATGTTAAATTCGCTCGCATTTTTGTAGCAGACACAAATTCGGCAAAGGAGTAGGGATATACCTTTATTTCAATATACCGCCCCGTGAGGATGGTCGCTAAATCAGATGACAAAAAATAAGCGTTTGAGCCGGTTATGTATAAGTCAACATTTTTTTGCACAAACAAGCTATCAACAACTCTTTCAAAATCGGCAACATTTTGAATTTCGTCTAAAAATATATAGTTCATTTTTTTCTTGTTTATTTTTTGTTTTAAGTAATCGTATAAAGCATTTGCGCTTAGTAGATCCCTGTAAGCAAGGTCTTCAAAATTCATTGATATTATTTGGTCGCTTTTAATCCCTTCTTTTTTGAGTTCTTTAATAAACATAGCTAAAAGCGTAGATTTTCCGCATCTGCGCACCCCAGAAAGTACTTTGATAAGCGGCTTTTCCCGATATGAGCGTATTATTTTCAGATAATTTTCTCGTTTTAGCATAAGCTAAATATAGAAAAAGTTTTGGAAGCGTACTTCCAAAACTTAACAAAAACGAAAGTTTTGGAAGACCGCCACCCCGATATTCGTTACGAGTGCCTCAACTTTGCTTTCGTTGTTCTTCCCCGCTTCGTGAAAGCCGCCGTTGAATGCGAGAGCTTTGAGGACCAGCTTCTTTTTTCTTTCCGGCACGCCCATGAGTTTGACGAGAAGCCTAGGCATTTCGACAGCAAGCTTCTTGTTCACTATAGTAATCAATGTCAGCGTTTACGATACGCTAATCCACCTTTTTTTCTATATTCCACAGCATGAAATCCATTAAATTATCTCTATACTCGCTATTCGTTTTCTTTGCTATTTTCACTGCGTGTGGAAAACCTTCTGCGGAAGCAAAGACAAACAGTGATTTTTACAAAGAAGTTTCCCGTCTTAACAGGATTATTTCGGAAATAAGCCGCAAGTATGTGGAAGAAGTGGATCCGAAAGAATTAACGGATGCCGCTATAAGCGGAATGCGTTCCGTATTAGATCCGAACACCTCAGTTTTAGACCAAAAAGCTAGCAGCGATTTAAAAGTTGCCACAGACGGCGAGTTTGGCGGCATAGGCATAACCATAGGCATAAGAGACAACCATCTCACAGTTATTTCACCGCTTGCCGGAACCCCCGCCTACAACCTTGGGATAATGGCTGGCGACCGCATAGTCCAAATAGATGACAAGCCCACAAAAGATTTAACCCAAGACGAAGCCGTTGAACGCTTGCGGGGCAAGGTTGGAACGAATGTAACCGTAAAAATAGCAAGAGAAGGAGTGCCTGCTCCCTTTGATATAACAATCACAAGAGCTAAAATTGTGGTGCATGCAGTTCACTATGCCAATATGATAAGCGAAGACATAGGTTATATACAGCTGGTATCTTTTAACCAGAAAACCGCGAGCGAGCTGGAAGAGGCCATAAACAAACTCAAAAAACAAGGCATGAAAAAACTGGTGCTGGATTTGCGTTTCAATTCGGGCGGGCTTTTAAACCAGGCCATAGAGGTTAGCGAATTGTTCTTGAAAAAAGGAAACAAGGTTGTGAGCGCAAAGGGGCGCATAATTAATGCCGAGCATAAAGCAACCAAAAACGGCATGGTCAGCGACGATATGCCCATTGCGGTGCTTGTAAATCAAGGAACAGCGAGTGCGGCAGAAATTTTATCGGGTGCTTTGCAAGATTGGGACAGAGCATTGGTTGTGGGCAAAACAACATTCGGCAAGGGCAGCGTTCAAACTGTTTTTCCGCTTTCATCAGATTACGAAGGGGAAACAACATTAAAAATTACCACAGCATTATACTACCTGCCTTTTGGCCGTTGCGTAAACAAACCAGAGCAGGGAATAGGCTCTAAAGACACCGCCGTGCGCGATACGCAAATTTATCATACTGCAGGCGGCCGCAAAATGTACGGCGGCGGCGGTATTACGCCCGATGTTGAAGCAGAATCCAAATCCATTCCATGGCTTGCCCAAGTTAAAGAGAGAATGGCTTTGTATTTCAAATTTGCCGTTAAATATCGCTCGCAAATTGGCGACCTTGCAGCAAAAATAGATTCCACCTGGCAAATTCCCGATACGCTATTCAATTCTTTCAAAGCTTTTGCCAATGCAGATACAAACTTCGCAAAAATAAAAAGCCCAGATCAAATTAAAGCAGATGAATTGGAAGAAGTTCTTGTAAGAGAGCAAAATATTATTTACGGCGATACATCTAAAGTTTTGAGAGATACTTTGTTGGTAGCGGCGTTGGCGGAGTTGCGCAGCACGCTCGCAAAAAAGAACGAAGCCCAGGCATCGGAAATAAAAAATTACAGTTTAAATGCCATTAAAAGAGAGTTGATAGCTGCGGCAAAAGGCGAAGAAGCCCGCATATCCTGGATGCTGAGAGAAGATCGCCAGCTTGAAGAGGCTTTAAGGTACTTGAGAAATGACTCTCTTTACAAAGAAAAAATGAAACCTGTTAAAAGAGATGAAAAGACTGCTGGAAAAAGATAGTGGCGAGTGAGTCTTTAATAGTGGAGCCTTTAGGGCGTTTTGTGCGGCGCGGATTTAGCCACACCATCCGCTATGTAATATTCATTTTGGAATCGCTAAGGAATGTATTTGCTGCAGTTCAGTGCCATCATTTAACTGTGGAGCAAATGCACCGCATTGGCATAACCAGTATTCCGCTTGTAGCCACAACCTCCATATTCACAGGCAGCATAATGAGCTGGCAATTAGCTTATCAGTTCGCTGGCATGATACCCCTAACCTACGTTGGAATGGCCGTTGGCAAATCTGTTATGACTGAGCTCGCCCCAATTTTAACCGCTATGGTTTTGGCTGGCCGCATAGGTGCCTCAATGTGCTCCGAGCTTGGAACCATGGCTGTTACCGAGCAGCTAGATGCCTACAATGTTTTAGGAATGAATCCTTATAAATTTTTAATAGTTCCAAGAATTTCTGCCACAATTATAATGCTTCCCGTACTTACCATTCTCAGTATTTTCGTGGGGCTTTTAGGCGGTTTTGTGGTTGTGTATCTTTATAGAGACGTATCTTTCCACATGTTTTTTTCCGGCGTAAGGCTGAGTTACAGAGATTGGGATTTTGCGGTAGGTTTAATTAAGTCTGCGCTTTTTGGCTTTTTCATTTCTGGCTATGCTTGCTATTTTGGTTTCTACACCACAAATGGCGCCGAAGGCGTAGGCAAAAGCACAAAAGCAACCGTAGTTTTCAGCATGACATCTATTTTGATAGGCGGCTTTGCGTTATCGAAGATGTTGTTGATATAGTTGAGAGCGTATTAGAAATGCGGCAAGGCTTTTGCGCATTTTAGGTGGTAGGGTTAGCTGCCAATTCCTTTTCTGCTTTTGAGATTAGCTCCATTATGTTTTTTCTTTCTGTTATCCATAAGTCATAAAAGAGGGCGAACATCAGGCCCATAATTATTCCGCCTGCGAGCCCAATGGCGAGAATAATTTTTGAGCGCGGCTTTGAATGGCCTAAGGCTCTGCGGGGGCTTTCTATAATATCTAAAAGAGGCATATCTTTGGACTCTTCTATTTTTGCAAGTTCAAATTGCTTTTGAAGTTGCAAAGCCAGTTCTTGATTTATTGCCACATCCCGCATTAGGCGGCTCTCTTGCAGCTGGATGGAGGGATCGTTCCAAGAGCGATTGCGTTGCCGGAAACCCAGCAAAATTTCCTCGGAGCTTTTTAAATCCCTTTTGATTTCTTCAAGCCTTTCTTCTATAAACTTGCGATTTTCCGATGCCTTGAAGCGCATTTTGTGGAGCAAGGTATTGTTAAGTTCTTCGAATATGGCTACGTTAAATTCATAAGCCAGCTTTGGATCTTCAAACATTGTTGTGATGGTTATTATCCCTGTTTTTTTATCTTGCATATACGTGATATATTTATTCTTGAGTATTCTGTGGATTATGCCAGCCTGCAAAAATTTTTCCCTGTCGTTTATAGTAGAATCTATTTCTATTCTCCAAAACTCTTCAAGAGTCATAGGGCTTAAGGTATCGGCTGTTCTATTCGTGTCGGCTATTAGCCATTCTCTGCCAGTGAATTGAGAGAGAAAATCCCTGGATTTTATTATGTCTTCCATATAGGCCGAACCGTCATCTGAGCTTCCGCCCAACGAAATGCCAGCCAAGGCAGCAAAAGCAGATAAATTCCCGGTTTGCTTTGCGGCAGACTGGTAAACGAATTTTGTGCTGGTTTCGTAAAACTTGGGAGCCACTTTAAGATAAACAACAGCGGCGGCAAAGCATATTACGGCAGTTACTAAAGCAAGAATTTTACGACGAAAAATTCTTGCTATCAAACGAGATAAATCTATTTCATCTTCTTCAAGTTCTATTTGTTGAGGCATGGGGGTAATATAGAAACTTCTAATACGCCCTCACCCTAAGCTAAAAATCCCTTGGAGCTTCCCTCAGCAGCCTGTCTAAAAAACTCTCGCTATCTTGCTCTTTTTCCTCTTCTTGAGCCTGCTCTTCACGCTCTATCCGCTGCTCTTCCTCTTCTTGCTGCCGTCTCTTTGCTTTAGCAGAAAGGTCTTCGAATTTGGTAGGGTCGAGTTCTACTTTATCGGCGTTGGCTCTGTTCATATCGTTAGACTCGTCTAAAAGATCTTTGAGCCCAACCAGGCGGCCCCTGCTATCCAAGCCAAGCTCCATATTCCTTATGGTGCTCAAGCGAATGCGGGCAACAGCCTCCCTGTACTCAGGCAGAACATTGCCCTCGTCCATCATTTCTTGCCTTTCTGCCGGAGTTACGTGTTGCATAGCCTCGCCCCAAAAGCCGGCTCTTGCCCTTGTAACAAAGGTTATCATGACCTCGTTGGTTTTTTCCGGATCGCGAGAAACCGCGCTAGAGGCGCAAGCCACAATTAAAAGCACTGCAAGCAGCATTAATAATCTTAACATAAATCCTCTATGGTGAAGTTACGATCTAAATATAGAAATCAAACTTCTGTTCTTTCTCGTTAAAAGCCAAATTGTTGGTACCAGCAAGACCAGATCGCGGATAAGGGTTATCCAAGCCTCTTTTGTTGACTGCGCCCCTTCGACAACCTCAACGCTGAAACAGCCGCATACTATGCTTAGGCCAAGGGCCAGCGCCCATACAAGGGCGATTATAAAAGAGGCGAACATGCCTAAAATGACCCAGGTACACTCCTTTACAAAAGGGGTAACGATTAAGGCAAGCCCGAACCAAAATTCAATTTGAGGCAGAATTAAAGCCCATGAATTAATGAGGTTATATGGCAGGAATTGGTATTGCGCAATTAAAACAGCAAAGGCTTTTGGATCGGCTATTTTATCGAGGCTGGCGAAAATAAACATGCCGCCAATGCCAAGCCTAATTAAAACTTCTAAAACCTTTTCGGTTAAAGCTTTGTTCAGTTTCCATGCTGGGATAACAAGTAGCACCGCTAAAATAGTTTCAGCAATGCCAAAAAAGATATGCAGTTGGTATTTTATAGCAATAGGCAAACTGCTTTTGAATAGTTCGTCTTCGTATTTATCCCAAAGAAACTTTTCAACGCTAAGAGCATCGCGGAAAGATATTTCAAAAATGCTGAGAACAAAAAGAGCGGTGGCGAAAAAGAGTAAAAGGCCAGCGACTAGCGATGAGTGGCGAGCAATGAATTTCATTCTGGCCTCTCCAGAATCTCTTGCCCACCAATCCACTTAACAGCTTTGCCCTCTGGGGCGCGCAGGTTGTTTACAACTGCAGCTAGAATGCAGAACAAGCTCAACCCAATAATAAACTTTAGGTTCAGCTCGCTCAACAAGCTCCTAACCCAGCCCATGAGACCCTGCACTCCACACTCTAAACCTTAAACTGGCTAACCGTGTTTTTCAATGCGCTAGCGATTTTGGACAACTCGCTTGAGCTTTGATATACTTGCGTTGCGCCAGACGCACTGTCTTTTGCAACCTGGTTGATGCCGCCTACATTAACGCTAACATCGCTTGCTCCCTTTGCTGCTTCGGCTGCGTTGCGAGCTATGTCGTGGCCGCCTTTAGCGACTTCGCCTATGGCACCGGCAACTCTCTTAGCACCTAAGTTGGCTTGCGCAACATTGCTGGCTATTTCGTTGCTGGCTTTTGTTTGCTGGTCAACGTGGTTGGCAATGGATTCAATGCTGTGGTTTATTCTGGTGATAATTTCGGAGACGTCTTGTATTACTGTTACCGCATTGCCTGTTTCGCCTTGGATGCCATCTATTCTTCTGGAAATGTCATCTGCGCTTTGAGCACTTTGGTTTGCCAGGTCTTTAATTTCGCCTGCCACAACTGCAAAGCCTTTGCCTGCCTCGCCTGCGCTCGCAGCTTCAATGGTTGCGTTCAAAGCAAGCAAGTTTGTTTTGTCTGCGATTTTTTTGATAACATCTGTTACTTGGCCAATTTCTTTAGCCGCTGTTCCAAGCTTGCCCATTACAGTGGTTGCATCTTGTGACTTTACGGTTGCATCACCGGCAACTTTGCGTGCTTCGCCTGCATTGCTGGCTATTTCGCTAATGCTTGCGCTCATTTCTTCTATTGCTGCTGCGATGGTGTTCATGTTGGTGGACATTTGCTCTGCTGCTCCGGCAACTTCGTTTGCATTCACGGAGGCTTGCTCTGCGCCGCTCGCCATTGCGTTTATGTTCACTGCCATTTGCTCAGATGTGCTTGCCACGGTATTGCTTTGGGAAACGCTTTCTTCTGCGCCGCTTGCGAGTTGCCTGCTAACAGCGGAGAGTTCTTCAGATGCGCTGGCCAAGGCATCTGCATCTACGTGCAAGCCTTTTATAATGCCGCCGAGCTTGGTAGCGAAGCTGTCGAGAGCTTTAGCCAGCACCCCAAGCTCATCTTCGCGGACGAGGTTGGCGCGAACGGTTATATCTCCTTGTTCCATTTTTGAAAGTGCATCGACAACAACCTTTAATGGGTTTGTGATGGATTTGGTTAGGTAAATTCCTGCGCCTATTGAAATCAGCACAGCTAGGATTATGCCAACAATTGCAACCATTGTGGATTGATCGGCTATGGCTTTGTTTTCCATTGAGATTTCTTCAGAGGCAGCGATTTTTGCATCTACAGCTTCTTTCTTGAGTTTCATGACTTCGCTTGTTGCATCTAAGAGCGGTTGCGGAAAATCGTCCCAGTTCATGCCGGAGGATGGGCAGAAGCCATCGGATACTTTCACGTGAGCGTGAAATTCGCTTACGTATTTGTCGGCGGATTCACGCAAATCTCTGAGTTGCCTTTTTCCATTTTCGGTAATGGCTAGCTCTATTTGCCTATCTACAGCTGCTTTTAGCTCTCTGCGGGCTTCTTCCATTTCTCTAATGGCTGCAGCACGCTCTGCGGGATTTTTTGCGAGCCGCCATTCTCTAGCCTGCACACGCAGCTCTTGCGCCATTTCGGCAGTTAATACAAGCAGACCCAGGGGTACGACTCCTTGCTCGTACAGTACTACATCGCGTTCATACATTTTTTCCAAGTCTTGCTCTAGCCAAATTCCGAGGATGGCGGTTAAGCTGGCGAGAAATAAGAACGCCGCGATTAGTCTTGTACCTACTTTGATGTTATTCATAGTTTCACCTTCTAGTTGTTATTGCAGGACAATATAGTAAATTTGAGAAATAGTCAAGCAGTCAGTCTAAAAATTTTGAAAAAGGAGCCGCGGGTGGAGGCTTGAAAGCGATTTTAGACTTTTTTAAAGGGTTTAAATGGGTTTAATGAGCTAAGTATTGGGTTTTTACCCCCTGGAAGGGTGCCTTTTACGTATTTTACATCTTCAATAGAGTAAAAAAAGTTCTGGTCTTTTGCTTCTATTATTTTGATGGTTTCCTTTAGCAGGTGTCTTTGCGTTATTATTAGTATAACTTTTACGGGCCCGAATTTCCCTGCGGCATCCATTGTTGTGAAATTTAAATTGCGTTCTTTTAAGCTATTTGTCAATTCTTCAAAATTGTGGTTTGTGATTACGCGTACAATAACTTGCCCAAGCGAAAGCTTGTTTTCAATTTTAATTCCGAGGAAAGTACCGCAAGCGTGGCCGAGCGCAAAAGCGACATAGTACTGTATTTTATCGAGGTTTTGTATAATTTGGCTAACAACAAAAATCCAAATCAGCACTTCTACAAAGCCTATAAACGGCGCAACGTTTTTGTGCCCCTTTCCTACCAAAATAATTCGCAATGTCCCTAAAGAAACATCGCACATTCTTGCCATAATAATTAGCATTGGAAATATAATCCAATGTAATGCCCAAAGCGGAATTTGAGAAAAAAGTTCTGTCATAATATCAACACCAGAGTTCCGAGCGTAATTAAAATGCCGCCTATGATGGCTTTCGTGGTTATGGTTTCTTTTAAAATGATAAAGGCCAAAACCATTCCAAAAACCAAGCTAAATTTATCTATAGGTATAACTTTTGAAGCTTCGCCCATTTGCAGGGCTTTATAGTAAAACAGCCATGATATTCCCGTTGCTATTCCGGAGAGAATTAAAAAAAGCCAACTTTTGTTGCCGATAGAAGCGAGCTCGCTGTGCTTACCCGTTGCTAAAACAACACCCCACGCCAAAGCCAGAACAACAAGCGTTCTAATGGCCGTAGCTAAATTTGAGTTCACATTTTCAATGCCAATTTTCGCCAAGATCGCCGTTAAAGCGGCGAATAAAGCAGAAAGCAAAGCAAAGACGGCCCACATGATATTGAGATAAGGTAGAAATTTGAAAAAAATTCTATAGTAAACGCTGATTAAGGCAAAATACTTTGAATTTTCAGCGGTGTTTTTTGGTAATTGCCCTTTTGGGAGGGCTGCCCGAAGGGCTGGGTGGGACAGCGTTAAGTGCAGCATTGTGAACAATAAAGCGATTTATCATTTTTACATTGCTTTTTTTGTAAAAATAAGTTATGTAACTTGAGGTTTAGTAAGAGTAGGGCTTATCGGTTTTGTTCGAGAGGAAATATAAGCGAAAAAGTATCATTCTGCAATGACATTTCAGCTTGTGGTATAATTTCTTTTATTTTGTCCAAGCTTTTATAAAAATATTTTTCACTAATCTCACAAGCAGTCAAATTAATACCTGCATTATAACAAGCGATTGCAATAGTTCCACTACCTAAATGAGTGTCTAAAATTTTATCTGTTGGTTTTGCATACATCTTCAAAAGCCACTCATACAATTCAACAGGTTTTTGCGTAGGATGAATTTTATTTCTGTTTTTACGAACACTGAAATGAAAAATTTTTGAAGGATAGTCGAGTGACGACCACGCCATTTCTGCCATTGAAAAGTTATTCAGAGTTTCAGGTTGTTTTTTGTCCCAAATGATAAATCCTTTGTTGTACTTACTTTTTGCCCAAAGTTGCCCAAAATAGTTACCGCCCCAAATAATCTGATTTTTTGATACACGAAACAATTCGTTAAAATATTTATCATTTGGTTTTATATCCCATTGGCTATATTCATCTTTATTAAATTTATAGTCGCCTCCACGCGGAGTTTTATTCAAAATTCCATACGGGGGATCAACAATTGCGAGGTCAAAATACTTGTCAGGATACCTTGCCATAAGTTGCATATTATTTTCTCGCGTGATTATAATCATATTTCTAACAACTACTTGCAAATTTAGTAAGAGTAAGGGTTGATATATTGCTGCTAATATCTTTGCCTAAATTATTAACTATAATATTGTCAAAATCGGCATAATCAATTTCACGTATACCGTTATCAATACAGCAGTAAAGATATTCAGCAAAGGTTCTTGCTAAAATTATCACATTTGGCGTTTCAATAATATCTCGTTTAGCAGCAGGCACATATCTTGGCGTTACAACAATGGTATATTCGCCGCCAATTTTTTCACGATGTTCGCGTAAACGACCTACATTTATACTCGAAAGTTTATTTGCGGTAGATTTTGCTTCCACGGCAAATTTTTTCTTTTCTGTTGTATATAAACATTCTATATCAGTATGTCCTGCCTCACCAAAGCCCGTTACCTCAACGTTGTAGAACATGTCAAATCCCTCAACCAAAGTATTTTCAAATAACTTTGCGGTTTTATTTTCTGGGTTATTTGCATATTGTTCTATCAATCTTGGCAAGTCTAGACAACGACTTAATTTCGCATCTTGTTCTCCGATTTCATTAAGCAAAATATCAGGATAGAAATTATAAATCTCTTTGATAATATCAATTTTCAGACGTTCTTTATCATTCAAAAGCAATGGTTTTTTTAAGAAAGAATCTTGTTTATCAAGCAGCAAAACAAAATTAAAAAGTGTATCGGGAATTGATACAATATTCCTTGTTATCTTTCTGTATGTGTTTTTATTGCCGTGTTGCAATGAACAAATTGTTTCACCATCTGTTTTATCTAAAACACCTGCATTTTGGAAAAGCGTTGAAGTATAATAATCCCACTCATAAGCTGAATTTACATAAGTATGGCGATCGTTTTCAAACAATTCGGCTAATTTTTTATCTGATAACTTTCGCAATGCGAGTATATCATTCACAAGATTTTCGTATATCTCAATTGTAATTTCTTTTTCAAAGACGACAGCATATGCAATTTCAAAAGCATACAGTTTATAATCAAGTCTTTTGTCTAACAATAATTTGTAAACCAAGCGAAAAGGATACAACTGAAACTCTTTATTTGTTCCGCTATGCGGATGCTGATATTGGACCGACCAAAGCATTGTTATAAAAATTTTTGTTGCTTTTGCCTTATCATTAGAATTTTTGAGATATAAATTGCCAAGAGGACTGAACATAAATCTGTCAATTCCATCAATTTTTGCCTGATAACCAAACATATAATATGAAAGTTGATTGATTTTATGATTGATAGTGTCAAGTGGCAGTTCGGGATTTCGCTCTCTGTAAAGCCCTTGTTCTCGCAAGCGCATATTCAACCGCTCTTTCTCGGCTTTTGTTATGGTAGTTTTTGAATACGATTTAAGAACTTGAGCGATTTTTATCAACAGATCAAAATCGTTTGTGTGTCTGTAAAGTATCCACTTTTTT
>JAITFT010000024.1 GCA_031281155.1 Candidatus Fibrimonadaceae bacterium | reverse complement strand
GTTTACAAATGTCTAAAAAATTCTATCCTAGAAAAAAACAAAGAAAAAATGAAATGGGTTTTGCGAATTTCATTTTTCGCAAATTTAAAATGGATGATCGCAAATAGAATTAGAATTAGGACAAGGATAAGGGAGTTTTTGAAACCAAGAGGTAGCAAGCATGATTAAGTTAGAAGGTATGTCTAGTATATTAATGGTTTTTAGAAATATTGAGGATAAATCCTCTGGCGCATCACAATTTTCATTGCGTAATTATAATGCCTTACGTTGCAGTAATTCCGTTGTATGTTTCAATTTGTTAGATCATTATGAAATATCAATATTATCAAAAAGAATAAATCTTTTTTTTGGTAGGTATTATGCTTTAAGCAGAGAAAATGAGCAAAAAATTTTAGAGTTGTGTAAAAATACAGATATTGTATGTATAAACGCGTCTTTTTACGGCAAACTTTCTAAAAAAATTAAGCAACTTTTTCCAAAAATTAAAGTAATAACGTTTTTTCAAAACTGTGAATATAAGTATATAAAACACGAACAGCCATATAATTTAATCGCTCAATATGTTATCAAAAAAAATGAAGAATGGGCCTGCAAATATTCGGATAAAATAATCGTGTTAAATGAAAGAGATAAATTTATAATCCAAAAACTTTATGGCAGAATTGCTGATGCCATTATTCCAATTAGTTTTCCAAATAAGCAAATAAAATTTAACAAAAGTGAAATAGGTTCTCCACCAACCGCATTATTTTTGGGCTCAAATTTTTTTGCTAATATTCACGGCATAAAATGGTTTATGAAAAAAGTTTTACCTTTTGTAAATATAAAGCTTAAAATCGTTGGCAAAGATATGGATAAAGCAAATTTGCCAAAAAATGATAAATTGGAAGTTATTGGATATATCGAAAATTTAGATGAATGCATGCAAAACACCGATTTTATGGTTTTTCCCATTTTTAAGGGCAGCGGGATGAAAGTAAAAACTTGCGAGGCTCTAATGCACGGCAAAAATATAATCGGCACACGTGAAGCATTCCAAGGCTATGACGTTGACATTGAAAAAGTCGGTGCTTGTTGTGAGACGGCAGAAGAATTTATTAGAGCTATAAACGAGTTTCCAAGTAAATTTAGCAATAAATTCAATGAATATTCAAGAAGCGTGTTTTTGGAAAAATATACAAACGATGTGACTTTTAAACAATTAACAGAGGTCTTAAATAGGTAATTAGCATGCTCAAATACGTTTACGTTCTAGTCAGCAATGAAGATGATATTTATTATGAAAATACTTTAGTTTCAGTTACTTCACTGCGTATGCATATACCAAATGCCTGGGTTGCTTTGGTTGTGGATGACCAAACGGCAAATTCGTTGGTTGGAAAAAGAAGTCAGATAAAGAACCTTATAGACGAATTGAAGATTATTCCTCTTGATAATACTTTATCGGGTACATATCGCTCTAGGGAATTGAAAACAAGTGTAAGAAATTTAGTAGATGGGGATTTTTTGTATATTGATGGCGATACAGTCATTACCCATCCTCTGCCATCTTTGCATACAATGGATTGCGAAATAGGAGCTGTATTGGACTATCATATTCAAGTTAGCGAACATCCTCGTAATAGTAGTTTTTACCGTAATGCTGAATTATTGAAATTTTCACCATATCAAAATAATAAGTATTTCAATGGTGGTGTTCTTTATGTAAAAGACACTTCCATGACAAGGAGTTTTTTTTCACGCTGGAATGAACTGTGGCATTATTGTACTACTAAAGAAATTTTCATTGACCAACCATCATTGGCTCAGGTGGACTATGAATTCGGCTATGTGATACAAGAACTTCCCGGTGAATGGAATTGCCAGGCTGAAAACTGCATAAATTACCTAAAAAACGCCCATATTATGCATTTTTTCTCTTCAAATGAAGGTTTACGGCCTCATCCGTTAATGAATTTAGATATTTTCCATGAAGTTAAAGCAACGGGGATTATTTCTGAAAAAACAATGAATATAATTAAAAACGTTCAAACTTCTTTTTTTCCTCACGCAAAAATTTATTTTTATATACCTTTTTACGATACAAATACTTTTTATTTCTTCTATAGCCTGTATAAAAGGCAGGTACTATTCCAATGTTTTGAATGGTGCATTAAATGGTTTTACAAATTTTGCAGAATTTTAAAAAAAAGATTATCAAAGTAAATCATAGAACATTGAAGGAGTAAATATATGAGTGAACAAAATATGTTAGCAAATCACAGAGCGATTGCGATAGGGGGAAGGTAAAATGAAAAAAAAATATGATGAGGTCTTTTATAAAGATCATCATGCTACAAAGGTGAAAGGAGCAGAAATAGTTTTGCGTAAGCTATTCAAATCTTTGCCGAAAATAGAATCTGCCGTAGATATTGGCTGTGGAGTAGGAACCTGGTTATCGGTTTTTAAGGAATTGGGCGTTAATGAAATACGAGGATACGATGGTCCATGGGTCAATAAAAAGATGCTAAAGATACCTGAAGAATGTTTCACTGAAATTGAGCTTGACAAAAATTTTTTTATTGATAAAAAATATGATTTAGCGATGTCTTTAGAAGTAGCGGAGCATCTGCCAGAAAGTTCAGCGGAACTATTTGTTGAAACGCTCACAAAAGCATCGGACATAATTCTGTTTTCTGCGGCGATACCTCTCCAAGGCGGCGTAAACCACTTTAACGAGCAATGGCCTGAATACGGGAGTGAGCTTTTCAATAAGAAAGAATATGTTACTATGGATATTTTGCGAATGCAAATATGGAACGAAGAAGAAGTGCTTAGCTTTTACAAACAAAATATTTTATTGTATGTGAACAAAGATGTTATAAAAAAGATAAAAATACCAGTTCCTGTTTCCATATTATCCATGGTACACCCTGACTTTTATCTATATAAAATACGATCTATCCCTTATGAAATTCGGTTGACTGAATTGTATAAAATTGTATTTAAAAGGATTTTGAAAAAAATAGCAGGAAAGAGAATATGGAATGCAATTAAAAAAATCAGAGAAAAAAATGTTTAAAAACAAAAGTATAAGCCGTTGGCGGTTGGCTGAAGAGATGAAGCTATTTGCGAGTAGCGTTCCAAGCGGAGCTTTAGTTTTAGATGCTGGCAGCGGCAGTGCTCCATATAGAGAACTATTTGCCCATGCAAAATACGAAAGTGCAGATTTTTGCAAAGTGGATAAAAGATACGAGCCAAGCACTTATATTTGTGATTTAGCGAATATTCCAGCCGAAAGCGAAAGATACGACTTTGTCATCCTTAGCCAAGTAATGGAACATTTGTCAGAGCCGCAAAAAGTTTTGACGGAATTGCACAGAATTTTGAAAAAGGGTGGAATTATATTTGCAAGTGCGCCTCTTTTTTGGGAGGAACACGAACAGCCTTACGATTTTTTCAGATACACTCAGTTTGCTTGGAAGAAATTATTTGCTGAAGCAGGTTTTGAAATTCAAAAATTGGATTGGCTGGAAGGCTATTATGGAACCATTAGCCATCTATTCTCTCTTATGAATAATTTGCCGAAATATAAATTTTTGCCTATTAAAATTTTCAATAAATTTTGCTCGCTTTTGTTTTATTATTTAGAAACGAAACATAAACTTAAAATAGGAACGCCGCTGCATTATTTCTGCATTGCAGTCAAGCCGTGAACAAGCCATGCTGAGAGCTACCTCAACGCCATTGCTCATACTTGTATGTTGAACAGTCTCAATCTAAGCCTGCTCCCTACACACTCTTCCAATCCACAACATTCTTCTTCTTGCTACAGAACTTAACGCCAACCTTAATAATCTTCCTCGTTT
>JAITFT010000016.1 GCA_031281155.1 Candidatus Fibrimonadaceae bacterium | reverse complement strand
TCCTTCTTGCCGTTATACAGCATTATGAACTCCGGAGCAGGGATTTTTATGCGCTTTTCCCTGTAGAGATCCTTGCTGTGCGTTAGGTACTCATACTCCCGGGCTATGTACACAAGCATGCGCACCGGCATGTTTTCGTTGATCGTCGATTGGTGCTCGATAAGCACCACCATCCTGCCGTCTATCACGAAGCAGATGTCGTTCAGCTGCTCCATGTAGAGAGCGTCTGACAGCGTTATTATCTCGATTTTGGTGCTTTCGGGATAGTTTCTGCCGCTTATGGCGTTGTATAGCTCCAGCAGGTTGCTTTTCTCGCCGAACAGCTTTGTGAATACGCTGTCTTTGTGCTTGCGGTTCGCTTTGGCGTGTTTTGTTTCGGTCATGTTTTTTTCTCCGTATTTTTGGTTATATTGGTTTAGACGGAGTTCGAGGTCAAAAAATACATACCCCCCCTCATTTTTTTACTTTTTTGAAACGCCGGGCACAGGATGTGCCATTAGGCGAACAGCCTCGCAGGCTGGCCCGAAGGGTGAGGCACAGGACGTGCCGAATAAATTTAGTGTTTTTTGAATTATGTTGTGTGCATTTTAAGTAGTAAACTCTCCCGTCCAAAAACGCAATTGCTCATCATTAGAATAGGCGGCATTTGAATGCGTTTGAAGGCAGAGGAATTAAATTGCTTGGAAAACCATTCCAAATCACTTTCAAAAATTTGCAGATTATTTAAATTGTAAAGCTGGATTAGCTGTTGCGGCAATTCTAAAAAGGAAAATAATTTGCCTTGCTTGTAATATTCTCTGGCTTGCGAAAAGGAGAGCTTTCTGCTCATAATGGCATCTAAAAGTTTATCGTGGTAACCGAATTTCATTGGGTCTCTTTGACCGCTTGAAAGCTCTGCGCTGGGGTAAATTTGCCAATCTTCGAAAATTAAATCTTCATTTGGAATTAACTCTCTTGGGATTTCTTCTATGGCGCGGGCTATTTCAAAAATTTCCGCTTTCAACAAATCACCGAGAGGAGCGAAAATACCGCCTGTGTCGCCATAAAGGGTGCAGTAGCCAAGAGCTATTTCTAATTTATTGCTGTTGCATGTCATAACACCGCCGTGAATTTGCGCAAAGTTTGAAAGCAAATCTGTGTAGCGAATTTTTGCCTGAATATTCTCCTTTACTATGCTAGGAAATTTGCCGAGTGCAGCCTCAACTTCTTTTTGAATACCAACTATGGGAACAACATTGTATTCTATGCCCAAATTTTTCGCAAGCTGCTCCGCAGCTTTCTTTGTTTTTTCGCTGCTATATTCGCCAGGAAAATTATAAGCTATAACACGCTCTTTGCCAAGCGCCTTCACAGCCAATGCGCAAGCAAGCGCCGAGTCAATTCCTCCGCTAAGCCCAAACACATATTTCGGTTCAAAGCCAAGCATTTCATCTATGCCCTTATATGCTCGCTGAATAATTTGCTGAGGTGTTGTTGATTCATCGGCAAATACGAGAATGTTTTTCCCGGTATTTTGGCACCCGCTGCAGTTTGCGTAGATGGTTTTTTCTTTTTTCTTTTTTTTGAGGGGCCACGGTTTGGCGGAAATATTTACAATAAAATCTACATTTGGATCATCGCAAAAATCATCGCCAATTTCTATGCCAATTTTTGTGCCACGTATTTCAGCGACTCCTTTTTCGGTTCCTGGCAAAAAGTATCTCTGTTCGTCATAGATGCCGTAGTTTTGCAAAGATTTTTTTGCATAGCGGTGAAGCAGCTTTCCGTTTTCGCATATATAGGCGCAGTTGTGTTTTTCATAAGCTGCTCCAAAAATCAAAGCTATTCCCTGCGATGCTTCTATAAGTTTTTCAGCGTACTTTTTTGAAAGCTCAAGGAAATCATCATCTAGCCATTTATCGCCAAGAAAATATCCGCTCAGGCACATCTCTGGCAAAATCACAAGCTCAGTGCCTGCCGCTTTTGCTTGCGAAATCCATTTAACAGCATTGTTGAAGTTTTGCTCAAAACACCCAGGCTTGACATCTAATTCGATTATCGCTGTTTTAATTTTTTCGCTAACATTCAAATGTTTAAGCATTCTTTTTCTCCTTGCTGTCATCGTAGGGATCGAGATGCACCAAGACTTCCAAAATATCCAAGCCAGATGCTAAAAGAGAATCGGTAACGCGATTGCCAATACTATGAGCGTGTTGCAAAGTGATTTGTGGAGAAAGAACCAGGTGTAAATCTACATACAGTGAGCCGCCTGAATAACGAGTGCGCAAATCGTGAACATTGTGAACTTCCGGATCGCTTTGGGCAATGCTGCGTAGTTTATTTTCCACTTCGTGAGATGCTCCTTTGTCTATCACTTCGAAAATCCCCGGCAAGGCAATGCGAAAAGCCGCCTGAAAAATAAAGACCGATACCAATATAGCGCCTACGGCATCTAGGAAAAACAAATGCGGAAAAAAGTACGAAGTCAAAACTGCGAACAGCACGGGGATAGAGCTTATTGCATCTGAGCGATGGTGCCAGGCATTTGCCATTGTAGCGGAACTTTTAATGCGTTTGCCAACTTTTAATGTATAGCGGTATAGCCATTCTTTTATGATTATTGAAATAAACACTATTACCGCCGCAATTAATGTTGGCGAGCTTTGTTTTTGTTCACGCAAGGCATTTATTGCATCTAGTATTAAAAATACGCCCACCGAGGCAAGCACCAATCCTATGCCTATTGACATAAGCGTTTCAATGCGGCGATGACCGTAAGGGTGTTCGCTATCTGGCGGTTGGTTCCAGTATCGTGAACCTATGAGAATAGCTATATCTGTGCTGAAATCAGACATGCTGTGAAAGGCATCTGCAACCAAGGCCCGAGAATTGCCCAATATTCCAGCTACGAATTTTGCCACCATAAGGACTATATTAACGCACATCCCAAGCAAGGTAACTCGGCGAACTTCTGCAGTGTTGTCTTTTTTTAGGGGCATTGAGGTAATGTAGAAATTTCCACTGTTGTCCCATAAAAAAACAAATTCTTTAAAAACACATTCAAATAGCTTTTAATTGCCTTTTTTTCGGTAAAATCAAAAAGCGAGCCCCCC
>JAITFT010000192.1 GCA_031281155.1 Candidatus Fibrimonadaceae bacterium | reverse complement strand
TTCGCAAAAGAGTATTGAATCATTTGAGCTTTTTCAAGTTTAACGAGGGTGGCCCGCAAATGCTGGTTGTGCCTACGAATGAGGAGCTATTAATTGCGATGGATACGGAGGAGTGTTTGTTGTAAGGCCTCCCACACCCAATACCGATGCCACGGGCTTCGCCAATAGCAAGCTCGGCGAAATAGCGGCATCGGACTGAAACTATTTTTCCTTAGCGGTTACCCACACGGAAACTGTAGCTTCTACGCCAGCGAATACCTTTATAGGAACTGAGTAGTTGCCAAGTTGCTTTATGGGTTCTTCTAGAACAATTTGCCTTTTTGCAATGTTAAAGCCCAAGCCTTTGAGTGCCGCAGCAATATCGGAAGAGGAAACCGAGCCGTAGAGCCTTTCTTCTTCTACAACGCTACGCTCTATGGTGAGCTGGGTAGCGGATATTTTTGTGGCAATATCTTCGGAGGCGGCAAGTTCTTTGCGGAACTGGGCTTCCATGGCGGCGCGGTTTTTCTCCAAGGAGCGCTTTGCTTCTTTGGTTGCCGGCATTGCGAGGCTACGAGGGAACAAGTAATTGCGGGCATAGCCGCTTTTAACTTGAACTACATCTAGTAGCTTTCCAAGGTTTGGGACATCTGCTTTAAGAATAATTTCCATAATTCCTCCTTACCTCAAAGAATCTGCTACGAATGAGAGCAGTGCTACATGGCGAGCGCGTTTAATGGCTTCTATAAGCTTACGCTGATGCTTTGCGCAGGTTCCAGACAAACGGCGGGGCAGAATTTTGCCACGATCGGAAAGGAAGCGGCGAAGCAGGGCTTCGTCTTTGTAGTCTATGAAACTGATTTTGTTTTCGCAAAACCAGCAGTTTTTTTTACGCGGAACGCGGTTGTTGCGTTCGTTCTTTTTTTCTTCAAAGCTCATTAGTCTGTGTCTCCGTCGTCGAGGTCAAAGCTGATGGTGTCTTCTGCGCTGCTAACGTGATCTTGGTTATAGATTACCTCTGTTAGCGGATAATCTACAAGTGTTAGAAAGCGCAAAATATTGGAGTTTATGTTGAAACTGCGTTCCAAATCGGAAACAATGTCGCTATTGGCTTTGTAATAGAATATTACATAAAAGCCGTAGGTTTGTTTGCGGATTGGATAAGCGAGCTTGCGTTTGCCCCATTTATCGCACCTTTTGATTTCGCCTGAGTGGGCCGCTATTTTTCTCTCAACGGAGAGCATTTCTGCATCAATAGCTTCATCGGAAATCATGGCATCTATGACAACCATGGTTTCGTAGTCTCTTATATCCATATATGTATTCTCCCTTTGGACTTCGCCCGCCCCCAACATGGGAACAGGAGGGTATGGCAAATATAGAAAAAAAGAGGGGCGATGTCAAGGTAATTTTATTAATTTAACTGCTCAGAGCGAGACTTGAACTCGCACGACCTTGCGGCCAGGGGATTTTAAGTCCCCAGTGTCTACCATTCCACCATCCGAGCGGTGTTGTAAGGGGTAATATAGTAATATTTTTTGTTTCAAGTGACTCAAAACTGACTTAAAAATAGGAGAGTCAGTTATGGCTGTAGTGATAGCTGACCGCATATTTATAATTGACTTTTTTACCCTGCGACTTTGACCCGGCGTTTTTTAGTTCAACACTCAAGGCACAAACCTGAATTCTTTCGTAAATCTTTGCTGAACAGGAACACCGCCTACGAGTGCGGGTGAAAATTTGTATTGCCTAACGGCATTTAATGCTTCTGTCTCAAAGCCAAAGCCAGCGGGTTCAACAACGGTTACAAAGGCTTCAGCAACGTTTCCGCTTCTGTCTATTACCATATAAACATTCACATAGCCGGAAACTCCTCGCCTTTTTGCCTGTGCCGGGTATTGCGCAAAAACTTCCCTTAGCAACTTTGCCTCTACCTCTACCTCCTCTGCATTAAAAATCACATTTTCCATGCCGCCGCTCCCAATGGAAACCCCGCCTTCGCCAACACCAGCAAGCGATAAATCCATTGAAAATCCCTTAATGCCTTTATTCAAACTGCTTTGTGCCTGGTTTGGCCTAAACTGGTTGCTCTGTGGAATTTCTCTAATAACTCTTTGCGGAATTTCTTTTTTCGGCTCCTGAACTAAAATCTCAATCTCGCGCGGCACAATTTTATCCTTCTCGTTCAGCGCATGCCCTCTTGTAAAAAACAAAGCATTCAAAATCGGCACTGCCAAAAAAAACACCGCATTTATAATAAAAGCAAAAACGACGATTAAAAGGTATTTAAGTGCACCGCCCATACTTGAGTCTTCTCCAATGAATTTAGCCACGGATAAATTTGTTTTTCACCCTTTATCATTACTGAAACCCTGTCTGTAAATGAATAACCGAAATTGTTTATATGCACAATGTCCACCCTTGCGCTTTTCCTTAAACCTGCGCTTGCTTTTGCTATTTCAACAGCGCGTTCAAAGCCTCCAATTTCATCTATCAAACCGTTTTCTTTTGCCATTGCTCCCGTGAATACTTGGCCGCGGCCAAGGGAATCTGCTTTTTCTTCGCTAAAACCTCTGCCTTTTGCAACAACGCTTGTAAAGCGGGAATAAAATTCGCTCATATATTCTTGCAATGCTTCTCGCTCGCTTTCGGTAAAGCCTTCCGATGTGCTTCTGGAATTTGCGCTCTCATGAGTTTTTACAACTTCGGTTTTTATTTTCAGCTTTGCGAGCAACCCGCTCAAATTTACCTTGCCGCCGTAAATGCCAATGCTCCCAACAACGCTGCCCGGTTCTGCTACAATTTTGTCTGCAGCCACCGCCGCATAATATGCGCCACTCGCCGCTATATCGCCAATGCTTGCTATAATGGGAAAGCCATCGTCTTTTAACCTTTCAAGCGAATGCCAAAGTTCATCGGATGCAATGGCAGAGCCGCCTGGCGAATTTATCCGCAGAATCAATGCTTTGTATTCACTGGAATATTTAATGTTGTTTATTTGGTTTATCAAGTCTTGAACTCCCGCAACGCTTCTTCCAAACAAAGGATCGCTGGAGCCATAACCGCTTGTTATAACGCCATCTATGTTTAACACGGCAATCTTTGTTTTTGGCGCCCATGAGCTTTGTAAAATCTTTTCATTGCTCAAAGACCAACTCTCAAATCTCTCTTTTTCTTTGCCAAGAAAAATTTTGGAAACATATTTTGGAAGCTCTTCAAAGTAAAGCAGGGTATCTGCGAGGCGGTTGTTTTTGGCCATGCTTGCCGTAACACGCGGATTATTTGCGATGCTGTCCAAAAATTCATGTGAAAGCCCTCTTGAAACCGCCAAGGTATCTCCGAGCATTTTCCACCAGCCATCCAAAATTTTTTGCAAATCTTCTCGTGCTTCACTGCTCATAGAGTCGAGAGTATAAGGTTCGGCGGCAGATTTATAATCGCCGTGCCTGAGCATTTCAAATTTCACGCCAGCCCAATCCAGCAAGCCTTTGTAGTATAGAACCTCGCTTGAAAAGCCTTTGAAATCAACAAAAGCAGAGGGTTGCAAAATTATTTTTTCCGCAGCAGAAGCGGCAAATATAACAGATGGGCGATAATCATTGGTATATGCGGCAATGCGTTTTCCTTTGCTTCTCAAAGAGTGAATTCCTCTGCGAATTTCCTGCGACATGCTAAAGCTTCCGCTATAGTTTGAAAAGTCGAAAAGCACAACTTTTGCGCTTGATTTTTCTAAAAGGTCAAATGTATTTCTAAGCATTTCCAAATCTGCGCTCTGCGTACCCAAAATACTCCATCCGCCGCTTTTTTCGGTAATGCTGCCAAGCGAAACTCGCACCATGCTTGTGCCTTCAAGCGATTCTTGATTTAATGCTGTGTGCCCAATCATGCTGAATCTTTTGAATTTCATTTTATCATCTAACCAAACCAAACCAAAAGAAGCGTTTGAATACGAACCTAGCGGAGCAGAGAGCGATATGCGAAATTCTCCGTCATTATTATTAGGTACAATAGGGAACTCCATGCCAAAGGTTAAATTAAAGGCTTCAAGCTCAAGCAGCAAATTTTGTTCCGCTTTCGAAAAGATTTTTTTAAACTGCTGATAATCTTTTATGCCTGCATTCCAACTTGCAGTAAATCCATTGTATGGCCTTATTGAAAGCCCTGCATTTTGCATTCTGTTTTGGTAAAATCCGTATTGTAAAATATTTTCGCTCCAAAAGCCGAAAGAAAGAAAGGAAGCCGGCCGCAGAATAAGGCCAGGCGACCAGGAAAAAGCGGTTCCGCTTTTTTCTGAAATTCGCGCCGCTGAATACCTGCTGCCTAAAAAAAACGAGCGGCTCGAATTTGACTCGCTATTCACAAAAGACCACTCGCTTCTATCGTAGCCGCCTCGCCCGCTTGTCCAGTCAAAATACGCTCCGTATTGATTTCCCCAGAATCCCAAAAGAAAGTTATGCAGGTTATTTTCTTTATCTTCGTAGCCAAAAATTGTGCCGGGGCTTCCAAAAGCAGTTAGTGCAGCAGGGTTCCCTTGCATTCCAGCGCTTTGTGAAAGTGAAGGAAAGCGGCTTTCGCCGAAAATTGAAGCAAATGTGGTTGTGGCAAACAGGATTATTAGAAGGAGAGGCATTGTAGGAATGTAGAAATTCCTTTGCGCAATATAGGCGCTGGCTTGTTGTTTTTGACAGGGTTGTGGAGGCAATTAAAAAGATGTTGAGTC
>JAITFT010000184.1 GCA_031281155.1 Candidatus Fibrimonadaceae bacterium | reverse complement strand
AAAAAAACGGCGTTTTTGTCAAATTTTTGAGGGCGAAAAGCATGACAAAAAAGGGTGTTTTTTTGAAACATTAAAAATGGAGATAAAGCAATGAAAAAAGTTAGATTTTTTTCAAAAATTACCTTGGCGGCGAGCTTGTTTTTTTCAATAGCTTTTGCTACGGATTCCGAGAATTCCGCACAGCAAGGACCATTTGTGTATTCACTGCCTTCGCAACAAACAACGCTACCGCCTCAACAGTTCGAACAACCTCAACAGCAACAGGAGCAATATCGGTACCAATATAAATATAAATACAAATATAAATACCAATATTCCCCATCGCTTGAACAGCCAAGCGTTGAGATTTTTAGTACGAGGCATGATAATTTCAGTACGAGGCAGAGATGGGGAACTTGGACTTTAAATCAGGCTTTTCCTGGTTTAGGCTCTATTGTTGTTATGGATGATTTGAAAGGTGCATTTGTCCAATGGCTACTGACTGGTGCCGGCTTAATACTAATTATTGAAACTCCAGGCTCAAGTGATTTACATACACTTGGAATTTCCACGCTTGTTTTAAGCTCTGTATTCAACATTTTTCGCTCTGCAAGTTATGACAGACCAAATAGTTATGCCTACCAGCAAAATGACGGTTTAAATATTGCTGTTTTGCCTAATAGGCATGAAAGTGAATTAATGCCGTATTTGTTCTATAGCAAGACGTTTTAAGTTTTTATAACTTATTCCTCCAATAGTCACATTATATCTTTTTTCACATACGCACCGCAAGATTTGGCTAAGTTGAAATTTTCTAACTTTCTATCTAGATGAAATTTTTACTCTTATTAATCCTAGTTTGTTCTTCCTTGCTTTTTGCGCAGGTTGATGATCCAAATTCCGATATTGAATTGGAGCTGATGTTGCCAGATGCTCTCAAAAACGAGCTTTTGCGCAGGGAGCTTATTGCGCAGGGCAACGATGCTGTCGATCCCTTTACTTTGGAGCTTACAAGAGCAGCGGTATTTTATTACAACAAAAAATGGGACAGTGCATATTTTGCATATATGCCGCTCTTGGAAAAGGCCTCGGATTTTTTATATGGTCCCCTTGTGGTGAGAATTGCAAAGTGCGAGCTTGAGAGAGGCAATATTCAAGAAAGCAGAAAACTTTTGCTAAGTTTAAAAAGTTTAAGAAGCAATAAAAGCTCATGGGAACGCGCAGACCGCATTTTGGTGGAAGGTATTTTGCGAGATACGGCAATAACGGAAAATGCAAAAAGAGATTCTATTGCGCAACGCACAAGATCCAAGCCAAGCACAAGCTACGACCAGTTTTTAAAATGGAATCTTGCCAAAATTCACGAAAGGCAGGATAATCCGAATGGAGCCAGAGATGCTTATTTCTCAATTTTAAGAGGCGGCGGAGTTTACGCAGATTCAGCGTTCAGAGCATTGTTGCGGCTTGCTCCAGCTTCAACCGACTATGACTTTGTAAGAAATTTATGCAGAAGAGGGCACCACGAAAGATGCGCAGAAAGAACAGGCTCTATTCTCGCAAATAAAAGTGTAAGACTGGATTCTGCAAGGTGGGTCAATTTAATGGTTTTTCAAGCAGAAGCCTGGAGGCAATCTGAAAAAGCAGACTTGGCCATCGCAAATTACACAAAACTTTTAGACAGCATAGGATACAACCCTGCTTGGATGCAAAGCCTGCTCAGAATGGTGAGAAATGCGGGCAACAGGCAAGAAGTTCGAAGGCTGGATTCCATTTTTCAAGCAAGGTTTCCGTTTCGTGTAGAGAATGCAAATAATTTGTGGGTAAAAGCTTTGGAGTTTGAACAAGCAGGCGAACATAAAAAAGCAATAGAAACATACAGGCGGCTATACGACTCAAGATTTGGCAAAAATCAACGCAGGCAATGGGCAAAATTCAGAGTAGGCTTTATAAATTTCAAAGAAGAAAAATATGCAGAAGCAGCAAAAATTTTCACAGAAGCGGCAAATGAAAATTTAGGGTTAATGCCCAGAAGCGCCGCGCTTTTTTTCAATGCAGAATGTGAAAGAATAATGGAAAACGAAGAGAGAGCCACGAGAGCCTACTTTGCCGTTATTTCAGATTTCCCGCTTGGCTACTATGCCTGGCGCGCAAGGCAGAGGCTGGCAGAATATGGCGTTCCAGAAGAAAACATTCCAAAAATAGGCCGCAAAATGTCGCAAGACTCCGTTACAATTTGGCTTAGAGCATTGCAAAAAAGAGAAGCCGGCGGGAGAGATACTATTGTGAGCGTTGAGAGGCTTGAGCAAATCAGAACTTTGCTGCGTTCAGGTTTTGAAGAAGAAGCTTTTGTTCTTTATAACGAAGCTTTAAGATTACACAAAAACCGCCCAGAATTTTATTACAGATACGGCCTTATGTTTATGCAAAACGGCGAGCACGCCCTTGGGCATAGATTGGCTCGCAACTTTTTAGATATGGTTTCAAGACAAAGAATGGCTGGTGCGCCAATACAGGTTCTTCAATTTCTTTTCCCCACTCCTCACGAAGACAAAATTAAAAAACATTCGAAAATAGACCACTTCCTTATTTATTCCGTTATACGGCAAGAAAGCATGTTCGATGCAAAAATCACATCTCCTGCAGGAGCCAGAGGGCTAATGCAAATTATGCCTGCAACCGGCGAATTTTTGGCAAAGCGCGAACGCATAGAAAACTTTAACAAAGATATGCTCTACAACGCATTTCTAAATATTCGCTTGGGCGTTAGATTATTAAACGATTTAACCGCAGAACATAAAGGCGACTACATAGGCATTTTAGGCGAATATAATGCAGGCCCCACACCCACCAGGCGTTGGATGACAAATCACGGCTCCTTGCCCTGGGATGTTAGAGTAGAAGAAGTGAGCTTTTGGGAAACCAGAGATTATGTTAAACGCGTTCTCGGGAACTACTGGACTTATACGGAAATTTATGATTAGTTGAGAGTTGAAAATTAATCATGTTTTTTGTTTTAACATTAAGTTCTGCAGTTGGTTTGGCTTTTGGGAATATTTTGGTTAGCATTGGCTTGCGGGCGGTGAGTTCACCTAAGGCTTTGGTTAAGAATAAGTTTTGGCTGGCCGGTATTTTTTTAAGCGTTGTAGCTACCTTGCTTTATTATGCGGCAATGGCGGAGTACAATATAAGCTTGGTTCAGCCTTTTATGGCTTTGAATCCGGCATTAACGGCCATTTTAGGTTGGAAAATTTTAAATGAAAAAATGACGCACCGCATAGCCACTGCTGTTATCCTTATTTTTTGCGGATTGTTGATAGATGGAACACAGGCAGGAGAGCCTCTTGGGATTTCGCATTCTGTAGAGAAACTTTGGACTTATAGCGGAGCGGTTTTGCTTTTGCTTTTTATTTCTTGCTTTGCATTTAAGCGTGCTGAAATTGTGTACGCTTTGTGTGCAGGGGCAGGCTTTGGGCTTTCTGCTGTTTTTTACAAAAGCATTTCTTTGGAAGGCTTGTTTCCGCCCCCCATTGATGTGCGCATTTTTATTTTCGCTGTGCTTTACATAGCGGCTTTTTTATGCTCGCAAATGGGACTTCGCATAGGCAGGGCATTATTCGTTATTCCCCTTTCTGCCGCTGTAGGCTTAATTATCCCAGCATTGGGCGGAATTTTGGTTTTCGGAGAGCCTACAACCCTGCCTAAAATCATTGCGTTATGTTTTATAGCAATAGGGATTTCTATATTATCCCCAACCCCGTGGAGGCAACATGCTACATGACATTAAAGGAACGGTAATCGACACGCCTGAGAAATACGAGTTTATTTCAGACAGGAAAACAAATGGCGGTTTGCCTTATGTTCACGTTCACATAGGCAAAAAGAAGGAAACTATGTATGCCAAAGCAAGAGGAATTATAGCAATAGGCAACGATGCCAGGGGTCTTATCAGCATAGGCTTTATAAGCATTGGCTTAATCAGCTTTGGTTTGCTTTCGCTTGGTTTGCTAACTTTCGGCGCATTGGCTATTGGGCTTATTGCCTATGGTTCCATTGCAATAGGCGGCATGGCTTTCGGTGCTATTGCTATAGGCGGTTTAGCTATTGGGGTAGTTGCCATAGGCTATGCAACCTTTGGAGCTGTTTCCATAGGCTATTACGCATATACAGGCTTTAAGAACGGAATTGCCATAGGCAAGCATGTTTTGCAATTGCTTTGGCTGTGGCGTTAAATAGTTTTCTATATTACCGCTTATAACAAAGGAGGTAAAAGTGATAGTGGTAAAAAAAGCAAGCGAGGCTGAGGTAAAAAAAATGAAATCGAATCCTGTATGGGGTTGCGGTGTTTCAGAATTTGATTGGCACTACGACGACAAAGAAACATGTCTTCTTACAGAAGGCGAAGTAACAGTTTCCTACGAAGGAGAAAGCGTTTCTTTTGGCGCTGGGGATTTGGTGGTGTTTCCAAAGGGCTTGTCCTGCGTGTGGAAGGTCTCAAAGCCAGTTAAGAAGCATTATTTTTTTGAGTAGCGCACATGAGGGCTTAGCCGAAAATATGCGTTTTTCTATTCTAGTCGCAAACGATTTGATGCTCACTGCAAAGCTTTGAGCAGAGCTTGATGTTTAGCGGCTCCTTAAAATCAAAGTCTCGCTCTTCAACAAAGAGCTCCTTTGGATCGGAATCATAATCAAAAATAACCCACTTGCCGTTTTCATCTCTAAAATCAGTAAGAGGAAAATTAAACGAAGACGATAAAACCGGAATGCGGCATTGCCGCTTTCCGGCAAAGTCTGTTTTCAAATAAATAGTGCCTATACTCGGAGGCACAGTGTCTAAAGGAGCAGCAATAGTTTTTCTTGTTTTGCGAACTAAAGGCTTTGATCTCAATGTCAATTCTTTTCTTGAAGGATTATTTGCAAAATCTCTAGCTACCACAAAAATTTTTGAATTTTCCTTTATTTTCACATTTACAAAATGCCAATCACCAACAGAATCATCATCTTCTACCTCTATTAAATCTTCTCTTATTTTTGCCCTATCCGCAGGAGCAAAAGAAAGGGAATCATACTTTTTGCTAAAAATCAATTTTCGATTTTGGTATATATGCAGCGAATATATAGACATGGGATTTTCCAATGGTTCGCGGCTATAGTCAACAATTTTAACAGCAAACCCTGAATCAAAAGGGGCAGCAGCTAAAATTGAAGGAGGTATTGTATCTAGGCATTGCATTTTTTTGCAAGGATTAAGAGCGATTTTTCTGTCTGGTGTTCTGCGCTCAACGTGCAAATGCGGGTTGCCTATGCCAGTGCTTCCGCTATACGCAAGAGTATCGTTTTTCTTGAACGGAACTCTTAAAGAAAGAGAAACGCTTGGTTTTTCCTGCCTTAGCATTTCTCTGCGAATTAAGGAATCCACCCTTGGGCTAAACTCGCTTAAATGCGCAAATAACCAAACATGCTGATCCCTTGCCTTAAACCTTATGTAGCGGCCATAGCCAAAAGCCCCTCTGGAGGCAAATTCCACAATGCCATCGCTTGGTGCAATAACAGGCCAACCCTCTTCCTTATTTGTTGAAAAATCAATGCCCATGTGATAGCGACTCCCTCTGCTCTCCCCAAAAGACGACGTTAAGTAAGCATCGCGCCCTAAAGGTTGATAGGCGAAAGAAAAGGTACAAAGAAGAAGTATTAAAATAGACTTCAAAATTGCACTCACTGAAAAAATAATCCGAACACAACTTGACCTAGCCAAAAACTTAAAAAGCCAAGCAGCAAGCCACCAAGAATATCCGATAACCAATGAACTCCGTAGTAAACTCTTAAAAAGCCCCAGGTTATAGGCATAAATACCACAATCCAGCCGATTTGCGGAAATTTTGCTAAAATTGTGAAACCAACAGCCAAGTTATTCATAACGTGACCGCTTGGGAAGCTGTATTTATCAAGCGGCGGAACATCTGCGTTAACGCCTTTTAGTAAATCGAAGGGGCGCTTGCGGCGAATACTGAGTTTTAAAACCCAGTAGAGAGCAAGGCTTATAAGTATAACAGGTATAACCTGCTTAACCGTGCTGAATAAAGCATCTTTTCCATGGAAGAAATATATGCATGCAACAACCAACACCCACACATAACCGTCACCGAGGCGAGTGTAGAACCTTAAAAAATTATTTACTTTAGGGGAGAAAGAGTGCCGCCGCCAAAAATAAAAAAAACGAGTGTCAAAATCTCTTATTAAATTTTTCATAATCAATTTCCTACCAATACCCTAAGCCCATTCAATCTAAGTTTAGGGTTTTCAAAACTTTTTTTACAAGCTATAATATCTTTTTTCTTTCTATCAATAATTTTCCCAAGCTCAAAATCACGCAAAAGCGTGTAACTTTCTTCCAAGCGGTGGAGCTCGCTTTCCAAAGTTGAAATAGCTAATTTTTCAATTTCTACGGCTATTCTTCTCGTTTCAATCTCTAGAGAATTTCTCGCATTTTCAAAAGCCTCCGACATAAAATATTCCAACACCGAATCTGGAATATCTGTTCTGAAATTTTTTAGCTCCATGTTTTCCAGCTCTTGAAGGCAACTTTGGAAGTTTCCATCGCTATCCATAAGCACGCTTAAAAAATTCTCTCTCATTAAATGATTAATACCCCAATGTGAATTAATGGAGAAATTCAAAATAAAATTATACTGAATCCAAAATTTGCCAGGCGGAACAAGTTCGCAAAGAACGCATGACGCAACACCAAAATCATCGTCTAAAGCTTTGTCGAATATGCGACGCATTATGGGATGCTCCCAATGGAAAAATTCAATGTTTTCGTAATTAAGGGCTTCTGCTCTGTTGCAAACAACGGTTATGGAGCAACCATCAGATTCCGAAAGTTCGCCGCCTTCAGAGTGGCGTAAATTTTCCACGCCGAGAAGAGTCGCATGTTCCGGTTGTTCTGGTGCACCTTTGAAAACAAAGCTATTTGGGTAAATGCCTTTTTGAACATCTATATCCAAACTTTCCAGCATATTAAATGCAAAGTCAAATAACTCGGTATTTAAATCCATTTCTCTAGCTTCTGCAAGCAATTCT
The DNA here is from genome assembly GCA_031281155.1 of Candidatus Fibrimonadaceae bacterium. Lineage (GTDB taxonomy): Bacteria > Fibrobacterota > Fibrobacteria > Fibrobacterales > Fibrobacteraceae > Fibrimonas. The sequence continues at coordinate 19,733 of JAITFT010000184.1, read as the reverse complement.
TGGGATAGTTTTTTATTCAAGGAATTAAATTCAAGCAAGCGATCTCTGCCCGCTTCTGCTTTTTCGTTGAGCAATTTCATTTCCGCTTTGCCGCGTGGCAAAAATTCTTTTTTAAAACTGCTGATTTTCTTTACAGGATTTTCCAAATAATTTTTAAGCTCGTTTTCGAACTTGATATACATTTCACCGCCGCCCATAAGCGAATGCTCAAAAATGCCAAGGGCTTCGTGATACCAAAGGAAGAGCATTTCTGTTTTGCTCTTTTCCAAAAAAGGAACGTGAATAAAAATTTCTGCGCCCTGTCCAATGCGGTCTAAACGCCCAATGCGCTGCTCCAGCAAGCTGGAATCTTCCGGCAAATCGAAAAGCACCAAATGCTGTGCGCTTTGGAAATTACGCCCCTCAGAACCTATTTCTGAAGAAAGCAAAACATTCGGCCCGTCTTTCTGAATCCAAGCTGCCGCTGCTTTATCGCGTTCTAAAGAACTTTCTTCTTCTCTAAAAGCCACTGCGGTATTTTCGCCAAACTCTTCGTTTAAAAGAGTAAGCAAAGCACTCACCGTTTCCGACTTAGAACAAATAAGCAAAATTTTTTCATTCTTATATTCGCTTATAAAAGAACAAAGCCAAGAGTTAAGATTTGAGGGTTGGTAGGTTTTTAAGGTTCTTTTTGGAAAGCCTTTTATGCTTTTTCTTGTATTGCGAAATACCGAAGAACCTGTGCCCAGAGCGTCTATAACGCGCCGCATCCATTCCAGTGCAGTTAGTGATAAATCGGCTTTTATAGGTAGCCAGGAACGAATTGAGGATTTTTTGGGAATATTTTTACGCAAATCTTCCCAGGAAAGCTCTTCATTTGAATCTAAAGAAATTTTTGATAAATCTTCTGCGAGTTTTTTGTAATTATCTTGATTTTCCTCAAAGTCTTCCCAGCTTTGAAAGCGAGCGGAATCTAAAAGCTTTAATCTGTAAAAATAGGCTTCGGGAGCGAGTTGTATTGGAGTTCCGGATAATAGAAGAAGGCCTGGAATTTTTTCCGAGAGTTGCGCAATAAGGGAATATTCGGCATTTGTGCTTTTTGAGGTTTTAAGCAGGCGGTGTGCTTCGTCTATAATCAGCAAATCCCAGGGAATTTCGCTTGCGTTTTCTGCGGCAAAACGATTTTCAAGAAGAAATTCCATGGAACAAAGAACTCTGTCGTGAAGCAAAAAAACGTTATCTTGTACATTGCTGCTGAGTTTGTACTCTGCCATATAATCTTCATCTATATTCACAAACCAGTTATTAAATTTTTTTCCGAATTCTATAAGCCATTGATTTTTAAGTTGCTCGGGTACAATTATCAATGTTCTCCTAATTCTGCCATCGCTTTGCAAAGCGTTGAAAATCAAGCCGCTTTCTATGGTTTTCCCCAAACCAACTTCATCGGATAGCATTAATCTTGGCAAGGAAATTCCGTTAACAGCGCGATAGCACAGATACAGCTGGTGCGGCAGCATTTCAAGCCTTGGACCGAGCATTCCTCTTGCTATTGAAGACTTCCACCGTGCCTGCAATTTTGCGGCGCAGGTGCGTAAACCAAAATCAAAGTTGCTGGAAAAATCTTTATCTATAAGTTTTTGCAATATTCCGCTATGCGTCTCTTCGCCCTGTGGCCTGAAATTCAGCAAAGATTCCGATATGCTTCTTCCTTTGCTCACATAATGCAAAATTCCATTTTCTTCTGCAATATCTTCAACGAAAAGCGAAGTTCCCTTTATTGAATTTGCTTTTTCACCAATTTTAAGCATATAACGCTTTAATGGCGGCTCGCTCTTGGAGTTATAAATTCTCTGTTCTCCAGAAACGGGGAAAAGCAAAGTCACTGTTCTAAAATCAGTCTTGATAACCTGCCCAATGCCAAGTTCAGGTTCGTTTTTGCTTGTCCATTTTTGTCCTATTGCAAACTTAGGCACTAGGTTGTCCAGCCTCTATCGGAGGTACCTGTTACACCGCGGAGCTTCAATTCAAAGTCACTTGGGTTGGTAGCTGCAGACATTGCGGTTTCTTTGGAAATTTTGCCTGAGTTATAAAGCTCAAGCAAAGCTTGGTCAAAAGTTTGGCTTCTATATTGCAGGCGGCCTTCAGCAATGGCAACTTCAATAAACTCACTCTTTTCCTTATCCATAATGTATTCGCGAATTGCGGCAGTATTTACCAAAATTTCCGAAGCCGGAATTCTACCCACCTGGTCTGAGCGAGGCAATAAGCGAAGCGATATAATGCCTTCCAAGCAAGATGCCAAAAGCATGCGAATTTCGGTGTGCTGGTGCGGCGGATACATGGAAAGAATACGGTGTATGGTTTCCGTTGCATTTGTGGTGTGTATGGTAGCAAAAACCATGTGGCCTGTATCTGCGGCTGTAATTGCTATTTGCATTGTTTCCAAATCACGAATTTCACCTATAAGCATAACATCTGGATCTTGACGCAACCCTGCTCTTAGCGCATTTGCGTAAGATATGGAATCGGTGCCTATCTCTCTTTGAGAAATTATGGATTTTTTGTCTCTGTGCAAAAATTCAACCGGGTCTTCTACCGTTAAAACGTGTGTCTTTTCGGTGTTATTTATATGGTCTATCATAGCAGCCAGGCAAGTGGATTTTCCAGAACCTGTTGTGCCAGTTACTAAAATTAAGCCTCTTTTTTTTACAGCCAATTCCAATATAACATCGGGGAGCCCGAGCGATTCAAAAGTTGGAATTACGGAATTTATGTGCCTGAATACAATACCAGGCGTTCCTCTTTGGCGAAATACGTTAACTCTGAAACGCCCCAATTCTCTTGCGCTTAAAGCAAAATCGCATTCTTTTACATTTTCAAAATGATCTTTCTGTTTTTGATTCATTATCTCAGATAAAAAACTTTCCATCATTTGATAATCAACCCTTATATCGTGAATTTTCTGGAGTTCGCCGTGTATGCGGAATGTTGGTGGAATGCCTATGCGAACGTGCAAATCGGAGGCTTTCACTTCTACCATTTTGCGTAAAAGCTGTTCTATGCGCAGGGTTTGTTCTTTTTCTTTAGCTTCTTCCATTTTTTATCTCCTGTCTATTTGTGCTTCGGCTTGCGATAATTTTATTTGCAATTCTAAATTATTTGGGTCGCGAGCAAGCAATTCTTTGTACACATCTGCGGCTTTTTGCGGCAAATTTTGGCTTAAATAAAGTTCTGCGAGCGTTGGCGTTGGATTTTGAGCAAAGGCATTTTCTTCAGATGCAGGCATGGAAGCGAGCAATGCGTCTATGTCGCTTGTTAAATCTGGAAGGTCTTCCATTTTGGAAGCAAGTTGCTCTTTTAGAATGCTGTCTAAATCTTGAACAGGTGCCGGGACCGGAGCTTCGGGGGCAGCAGAGCCTTCTGATACGGAAGCAAGCAGAGCATCTATGTCACTAGTCAAATCTGGAAGGTTTTCTATTTTGGAAGCAAGTTGCTCTTTTAGAATATCATCTATGTTTGGAGCAGCCAGCAGTACCGGCTCGGCAGGAGAAGGCAAGCCTTTGAAAATTCTTTCAAAAGTTTCAATCATTGAATTTCTGAGTTTTGTTTCAATATCTTCTTCTATTACCTCTTCTACTACTTCTTCAATTTCCTCTATTTCCACTATTTCTTCTGCTGCTACTTCTTCAGCTTCCTCTACTTTTTCTGTTTCTTTTATTTCCTCTATTTTTATTTCTTCTACTACTACCGCTTCTTTTATTTCTTCTTTCTCTTCTTCTTCTTTTAAAATATCATCTAAAATAGAGTCCACTGTTTTTTCCGGCACTTTCACCGGCTCAGGTTCTGGTTCTGGTGGCGGCGGCTCAGGTATAAGCTCGGGTTCTAGAGGCAGTGGTTCGGGTTCAAGCTTTGGCAATGCTTTTGGCACGGCTTTGACTTTGCTCAGCATTTCGGAGTGCATTTCTGGTTCAAAACTACTCAAAATTTTGGCATGAACTTCTGTGTGAGGAGCTTTATCCAGTTTTATCAAAGTTTCCAGCAATAATTTTTGTGCTGTTAAACAAAAAGGATCTTTTTCAGCAATATGCTCAAAATCTATTCTCGCACCTGTATAATCTTCTTTTTCAAACAATATGCGACCGCGAACAACCCTGCCTTGCAAAAAGCCAGGGTTCGCCAACAAACCTTTATTGACAATTGCAAGAGCTTCGTCGAGCTTTTCGCTAGACCCTGCACTCGCGGTTCTAAGCTCGTCTGCCAAGCAAGCGAAAATCAAGGATTTTGGCTTTTTATCAAGCATTTTTTTTAAATTCGAAACATTTAAGCCAGCGTTCATGGGGGTAATATAGAATTTTTTATATTCCTCTCATGCGCCCAATAGCACCAGAAAGTGAATCGACAGAGGAAGCTGCCTCAGAGCAGAGTCTGCGGCCGCTTTCGCTCGTGGATTTTACAGGGCAAGAAGCCTTGAAAGAAAGCCTTTCTATAGCAATAGAAGCGGCAAAAAAACGCAAAGATGCTCTTGACCATTGCCTTTTTTCCGGGCCGCCGGGTTTAGGGAAAACAACGCTTGCCGGCATAATAGCACAGGAAATGGGCGTTCAAATACACGTAACGAGCGGGCCGGTTTTGGAAAAACCAAGCGATTTAGCAGGCTTGCTCACAAATTTGCAACACGGCGATATTTTGTTTATAGATGAAATTCACCGCTTGGGGCGCGTTATTGAAGAATATCTTTACCCTGCTATGGAAGATTTCAGGCTAGACATTATGCTTGATTCCGGCCCTGGCGCCCGCAGCGTAAACTTGCCGTTGCGCCCATTCACCCTTGTTGGCGCGACTACCAGGAGCGGGCTTTTAACAAGCCCCTTGAGAGACCGCTTTGGGCTGCTGTTTCGCTTGGAGCTTTATTCACCCGAAGAACTTTTAAGCATAATAAAACGCTCTGCAAAAATTTTGCAAGTAAGTATAGACAAAGAAGCCGCAGTCCTCTTGAGCACGCGTTGCAGAGGAACGCCGCGGGTTGCAAACAGAGTTTTACGCAGATGCAGAGATGTTGCGCAGGTTAAAGGCGATGGCAAAATCACCATTCAAATTGCGGAAAAAACCCTGCAAATGCTAACCATAGATTCCGATGGTCTCGATTCCATGGACAGAAAAATACTGCTATGCATAATAGACCACTTCAACGGCGGCCCTGTTGGCCTTTCCACCATTGGAGCTGCACTCGGCGAAGAACCCGATACCATAGAAGAAGTTTACGAACCTTACCTAATCCAAAAAGGCTTCCTAGCTCGCACCCCAAGGGGTCGCACAGTCACTTTGAATGGCTACAATAAGTGCAACAGAACGCCACCAGCAAAGGCAGAGTTTCAACCAGAGCTGTTTTAATTTCTACATTCTCCATTATGTCAAAAACGCTTTATCAAAAAATTTTTGAAAAACATACGGTTGCCAAGTTGCCCTCCGGGCAATACCAGCTCTTTATAGGTTTGCACTTGCTACACGAAGTAACAAGCCCGCAGGCTTTTTCAATGCTGCGAGATGATGGCCTGCCTGCGCTTTACCCAGACCGCTCTTTTGCAACGGTGGACCACATTATACCTACCACCAGCGGTGAACGCTTTAGGCCACTTAAAGACCCTGTGGCAGAGGAAATGTTTGCGCGGCTTGAGCAAAATTGCAAAGATTTTGGCATTCGCTTTTTCGGTCCCGAAACCGAGGAACAAGGCGTTATACATATAGTTGGTCCCGAACAGGGAGTTACGCAGCCTGGCATGACTATCGCCTGCGGCGATAGCCACACAGCAACGCACGGAGCCTTTGGCTCCATAGCTTTTGGCATAGGCTCTTCGCAAGTTGCAGACGTACTTGCTACTCAGACCTTGGCGATTAGCCCCTTAAAAGTTCGCAGAATTAAATTTACCGGCAAGCTGGGCAAAGGCGTGTTTCCAAAAGATGCCGCCCTTGCATACATAAACAAATTGGGCGTAAATGGCGGCGTTGGCTATGCCTACGAATTTTCCGGCCCCGTTGTGAACGATATGGATATGGAAGGCAGAATGACGCTTTGCAACCTAGCCATTGAAGGTGGCGCAAGAGTTGGTTACTGTAACCCAGATGAAAAAACTTTTGAATTTTTGAAAGGTAAACCCTACGCTCCCAAAGGCGAGGCTTGGGATAAAGCCGTGGAATATTGGAAATCGGTTGCAAGCGATCTTAATGCTGTTTACGACGATGAAATTGAAATTGATTGCAATAAACTAGCACCCTTTGTAACTTGGGGAATAACTCCCGAACAGAGTGTTATGGTAAATGAAAATATTCCGCAAGGCATGGGCGAGGCTTACGATTATATGGAATTCAAGGGCGGAACGCCAATCGCAGGAATCCCCATAGATATTGCTTTTGTTGGCAGTTGCACAAACGGGCGGCTTGGAGATTTGAAAGCTGCTGCAGAAGTTTTGAAAGGCAAAAAAGTAAATCCAAAAGTTAAGTTCTGGGTTGTGCCCGGTTCGCAAAAAATTAAAAAAGAAGCCGAGGCACTTGGCTTGGATCAAATATTTATTGAGGCAGGCGCAGAGTGGAGAGAGGCAGGTTGTTCGCTTTGCCTTGCCATGAACCCAGACAAACTGCAAGGCAGGCAAATCAGCGCAAGCTCCAGCAACAGAAATTTCAAGGGAAGGCAAGGGAGTCCAACGGGCAGAACCTTGCTTATGAGCCCGGCAATGGTTGCGGCTGCAGCAGTAGCGGGGTGCGTGGTGGATTTTAGGTAAGTTGCCCAATTTCCCTGTTCATCTTCAGCACCGCCATCCATCTAAAGGCTAATACCGAATAGATTTGCACAAAATCTGCCCCCTCGTTTAGCAAGTCTTTGACTTTTAACCCGTGATCTATTCCTCCGCAAGCCACTATGGAAAGTTGCGAGAAATGCTTTTTTGCGAGTATGGTTTTTCTGAAAGTGTTTTCGTATAGCGGCCGGCCGGAAATTCCGCCGCTTGTGCCAGCGCTATTCAAAACAGGCAAACTGTAGAAAAGCTTTTCGCTTGGGTAAGTGTTGCCTAAAATAACGCCGTCCACATTTAAACTTGCGAGCAAGTCTAAAAGAGACAATAACTGCCGGTCTGTTAGGTCGGGGCTTAATTTTGCGTAAATAGCTTTTTTTTGAGTAGCTGTTTTTCTAAAATTTTCAAAACTTTCAAAAGTTGTTTTCATAAAGTCGGTTTTTAAATCCAATCGACTTTCGCCTGTATTTGGGCAACTCACGTTCACTTCAACATAATCTGCTGTTCTGTAGGCAATTCTGAAAGTTTCAATTAAACTTTGCACGCGAGTTTGCTCTTCTTCTCCGGGGCTTTCCGCTATGGAAATTCCAACTGCAAAATTATTTTTCCTTGCCTTGCCAATTTGATTTTCAACTCTCAATGAAATTTTTTCTATGCCATCGTTGTTTAATCCCATTGAGTTGTGAATAAGGCGGTTAAATTCATTCAAGCCAACACGGGGTTTGTGGGCATTGCCTGCTCTGAAATTTCTTGTTGCTGTTCCAACGGTTATTCCACCAAGCCCAAGGTTTGCGTAGCCGTTTATGCCCTTGCCGTTTTTATTTGCACCCGCTGCCAAAATTATTGGAGTGCGTAAATTCAAAGGCATGCAGTCATTTGGAAATGTTATTGTTTTATGCAATTTTTCGTTTTCGCATAAACCGCCGCCCCACAAGGGCGACAATTTTGCATAAAGCCCCAAACAGTTGTGCCTGAATTCTGCGTGGTTTTTAAAAAGAAAGCGCCCAAAAGCGAGCAGTTTATCGCTGGAATCCAAAGAATAATCGTGATTAGTCATTAAAATACCTGCCTCGTTTTAACATCTTGCGGACTGGGCGAAGAACTGTTAAATATGGTTGCCCGGCTTTCTCTCGGTTGTTCAAAATGGTTTCCATCGCATCTTTCGTCTATTGCATGGCCCGAAGTATAAAGGCAATATGTAAATGCATTGCAATATGGCCCTTTGACCTTTCCTGTGAAGTTGCAAATGCTTCTTGAAGTTACGCCGCCTGGCACAGTGAATTGTACTCTTGGCAAATCTTTGTGAATTTCACGCATTGAATTAAGCCATATCGGGAGAGCGTCTTCTGTGCCTGTGTGCCCATGCCCCATTGGGAAAAAATCATCTGTTCCAACCCATACTCCCATGGTGTATTGCCTAGTGAAACCTATGTACCAAGCATCGGTATAATCGTTTGTGGTGCCGGTTTTGCCACCGCTTGGATGATGAAAACCGCTTGACCAAACTCTTGCCGCTGTTCCGCCTGTGTTCACGCTCTGCAACATTGAAACCATTAAGTATGCAGAAGGCCTTTTCAAAACTTCGTGCTCAACCTTAAAGTTTTTTTCTATTGTCTCTCCATTTTTGCCTATGATTGCTTCTATATAGTATGGCTCAACTCGGTTTCCGCCATTTGGAAAAACTGTGTAAGCACTGGTCATTTCCATAAGAGTTGCCCCAACGGAACCAAGAGCAAGGCTCGGCACTGCTTGCAGCGGAGCTCTTCTAATGCCGAACCTGCGGGCATAATTCACTACGCTGTTCAAACCGTATTTCAAGCCAATTTGGATGGCAGGCAAATTCTGCGAAAGTGCAAGCGCTCTTCTATAGGTCATCATTCCCCTAAATTCTTTTGAATAGTTGCCGGGCCGCCAAGACTTTGTTGTATCCATAGGATCTGGAATTGTGATTGGAGCATCGTTTACCGAATCGCAAGGCGATGCTCCGTTATCCATTGCGGCTGCGTAAATAAAGGGCTTGAATGCAGAACCCGGTTGCCTTAAAGTTTGCACCGCACGGTTCCATTTGCTTTCTTCAAAGCTTTTCCCGCCAACCAAAGCCCTGATTGCGCCTGTTTCGTTTTCTATTAAAATAACCGCTACTTGCGCTTGGCGATAGTGCAAGCTATCGGGGAACATTCTTCTTGCGGCAGTATCTTTTGCCAAGTAATTAACTGAAAAATCTGCGTAAATAGAATCAAAATTTTTAAGCACGGTATCTACAGGCATATTGTATCTTCTTGCCAAGCCCAGCCTGTGAATGGCACGCAAACGGAGCCGCCTGTCAACTCTTTTAAGGTGTTCCAAAGCCACGTTTTCAATTATTTCCTGAGCGTTTGGATCTATGGTGCTGTAAACAGAAATGCCATCTGAATAAAGAGAATTCTCGCCATATTTATTTTCCAAATATTTGCGAATATCTTCCATAAAATATGGAGCAAGCGTGCTGGCTTCTGCGCGTTCATGAACTTCCAATGGAGTTCTGACATAGTTATCGTATTCTTCTCTGCTAATATAACCGGCATCGAACATGGCAAAAAGAACCGTGTTTCTGCGAGAGAGCGCTATTTCGGGTCTTCTATCGGGGCGGTAAGCTTCGGGGCGTTGCAGCATTCCGGCAAGTACCGCCGCTTCTGGAACGGTAATGCTATCGAGGGGCCGCCCGAAAAAAAACTGCGCTGCCGATTGAAAACCGTAGTTTCCGCCTGCCAAATAAACTTCGTTCATGTAAAATTCGAGTATTTCTTCTTTGGTATAGGTTTTCTCAATGCGAATGGCTGTCATTGCTTCGCGTATTTTACGGGTCATGGAACGTTCCGGCGTTAGAAAGAGGAGCTTTGAGAGTTGCTGCGTTAGGGTGCTTGCGCCTCGCATTCTGTTTCCTGTTTTTAAACTTTCAATAACCGCGCTTGGAATGGCTAAGGGATTTATTCCCCAGTGTTTCCAAAATCTGCGGTCTTCTGTTGCCAAAACAGCGTTTATCACTATATCTGGAATGCTGTCAATGGGAGTCCATATTCGTTTTTCAACATAGAACTCATGAGCTAAAACAGAATCTTTATCGTAAATTTTTGTAATAAGGCGCGGCTCTATGGTTTCCAATTTTTCAAAAGAAGGAAGCGTTGGAGTCAAAACATCCCAAACAATTTTTACTGCCACGGCACTTAAAATTACGGGAAGCCCAATGATAAGAATCCAAAGCAATTTTTTAGCCATTTAATTACCTACTCATATTAAAGAAAACAGGAAGCAAACTTGTGTCTAAAAATCTGGAAATCCAGCCAGGGAACAAACCCATGCCGAACAAGCAGATAAAATAAATTCCAAGCACAATTTTTTCCGGAACGCTAACTTTTGGCAAGCTTGCAAATTTTGGGTTTAGAGGCCCGGAGAGCATTTTGTTTGTTGCCTGCAAAACATAAACGGCGGTTGTGGTTATTGAGAGAATTGCCAAAACAGCAACTATTTGAACGGCAATGCTGCTTGCTCTTAAAGAACCCATAAAAACAGGCAGCTCCGCAGCAAAGCCGCTAAGCCCCGGCAAGCCAAGCCCTGTAAAGCCAGCAACAACAAAAGCAACTCCTATAAGCGGAATCACTTTCATTAGCCCACCCATTTCATCGACCATTCGGGTGTGGGTTCTGCTGTAAATCATTCCTACGCAGGCAAAGAACATGCCTGTTAAAAAACCGTGCGAAAGCATTTGCAAACTTGCGCCTTTTATGGAAATTAAATTTGCTGCGCATAGACCTAGGAATATAAGCCCCAAGTGCGCAATGGAGGAATAAGCTATTATGTATTTCAAATCTCGTTGTTTAATGGCAATAAATGCGGCGGCAACAACATTGAATAAAACAAGGAGAACAATATAGGGCAACCAGAACCTAGCACCTTCCGGCATTAGGTACATGGCTATGCGCAAACAACCGTAGCAACCCATTTTCATCATAACGCCTGCTGCAAACATGGACACTGCTGTTGGTGCCGAGCTATGGCCATCGGGGCTCCAATTGTGGAATGGAAAAAGCGAGCCGGAAACTGCAAAGCCTATAAATAAAAATGGAAAAGCCCACATTTGAAAGCCATTTGAAAAATGCACATCGGCAAGTTTGCGAATATCCCAGCTTCCAATACCGCCTTCAAAATACATGGCTATAACAGCAATTAATGCAAAGGTTGAACCCAAGGCAAGAGCCAGAGTTAGCTTTTTCCCGCTATAATCCTTGCGACCTGTTCCCCAACCTGCTATCATAAGATACATTGCCAAGGCTTCAATTTCATAAAAAATCATAAATAGGAATAAATCGAAACTCAAAAATACGCCGAAAACACCAGCTCCTAAAATTTGAATCAAAGCAAAAAATTCTTTTGGCCGCTCAACCTCCCAACTCATCAAGATACCTGTGAAAACTATTATTGCCGCCAAAACGCACATTAGAATGGAAAGAGCATCTGCCCCGATTATAAACCTTATATCCAAAACAGGCAGCCAAGAAACATCGGTTAAATAATGCAACTGCAAGGCATTGCCAACGGGCAACCCGGAGGAAAGCGCCAAACCATAAATTTTAACCGTAAAAAACACGCAAAGCACTAAATTCGCAAGCGCGGAAATAGCATGAAACATTCGTAAAGTTTGTTTTTGCTGCCTTGGTATAATCAAACTAACAAAAACTGTTAGAATGGGCAAGAACCAAATTAGGTTAAGAATAGCAGACATGGTAGGTTAATGTAGAAAATTCCTAATGCAAGGAGTAAAAAGATACGCATGTAACTCTGTTGCCATTTTCCATAAATGGAATAGGTTTTTTCGAGATTTCGTACTTGGTAATATTTGCTCTAAATAAATATGGGCTTACTCTGTTGTATTTAATCTCTTTTTCAGATTTAAATGCATAATACAGCTTAAATTCTTTGTTTTTAATTTGGCTTGCGGTTAAATATCCAAAAAGCGCATGTTCACAACTGTGAAAGCACGTTTTCCATGAATGGACCTTGGGATATTTTAGAACAGGCTTATTATCCACCGCACTTACAAAATGCCAAATTTCGCCATGCTTTTTATCTACCATATAATCAAACCAGTATTTATATGTTTTGTTCAGATATTCAAGGTAACTCGGATCGTTCAATGCCATAATTGCGCATGCTTGGTTAAGCTCTGCGAGGCTCCACCATTCTTTATCTTCATCTCTGGTAGTATCGGCATTAAACCGCCTTGCCCATGAGCCGGTTTTTTCAATATAAGCATTGCGCAAAATAACATCAATTTTTTCTCGTGCGAAATTCACAAAAGACATTTCATTTGTAAGAACGCCTATTTCATAAATGAGCCACATGGTTTTTACCGAATGCCCAAAGTCAGTATGGCTGGTTCCAAGCTGCTTATCTGTGCCTTCTTTGCCTTTTCCCCAGAAAAAGCCGTATCTTTCGCTATAAAAACGGGTTATAATAATTGAGGCTATTTTCTTTAGCCATTCTTTCCACTCGGTTTGGTGCGGTTCAGGCAAGGCTGGCGTAAGCCAAATCATATAACCGTAGATTTGATCAAGCTGCGCCACTATTTCAACATTGTCATCAATTTGACTTTTCACTTTGGGCAGCCATGTAAAGTACCCTCTGCCGTATGAAAAATAATTATTGAAAATATGCTCTTTTGCTTGCATAATTTTAAACAAAGCTTTTTCATCGCGTGTTAGGCAGTAATACATTCCAAGCCCTGTAATGCCATACGCAAGGTCTTGGCTGTTGCGTTGTTCGTATTTTTCGCCCCATTGCCCTGTTTTTCTGTTTTGCCTGGTGAATATGCCATTCTCATTGTCAAATGCATTCATTAAGGCTTCGGCACCTTGCTTGCACAATTTTAAATATTCTAAATTGCCTGTCATATTGAAAGCAACTCCGTAAGCATAAGTTTGGCGCGAGTGGGCTCTTACGAAATTGTAGTCCAGTTCAATTAAACCTTTTAAATCTTTGTCTGCTAGAGCAGCTTTTATCTCAGGAGGATATTTGCTGGGATTGTCTGGAATAATTTTTCCAGTATTATCTCTATAGGTGCGAAACAAGCCTTTTTCCAAACTGCAAGCATCTTTGCTTTTCCAAAATGGCATAAGGTCTTTTTCAAGGTGCCTAATCCATACATCTGGCCCAGGATGCTCTTCAATCAATTTTTTCACATCATAAGCCTTGGGGTTGAGGTTCGATGCTTTTTCCTTTGCGGAACTTATCGCATACTTGAGTTTTTTAGCATGTTTCATAACGCCTTTTCCTTTTGTTTGTTTGCTAGAATATAGAAATTTTTTCTATATTACTGAAATGAATGTTCTTCAAGAAATGAATAAGTACGGCCATGAACAAGTCGTTTTTGTACGCGATGAAAAAGTAGGTCTTAATGCAATTATTGCAATCCACAACACCGTGCTAGGGCCTGCGTTGGGAGGTACCCGTTTTTGGAATTATGCCACAGAGGAAGAGGCTCTCTTTGATGTTCTGCGGCTTTCTCGCGGAATGACACTGAAAAGCGCAGCGGCAGGCCTAAAGCTTGGTGGAGCAAAAGCGGTGATTATTGGCGATCCTCAAAAGCTAAAGTCAAGAGAATTTTTTCATATATATGGAAAATATATCGACTCGCTGGGCGGCAAATATTATACCGCTGAAGATGTCAACATAAATGCTACAGATGTTGAGATGATTAGCGAGGTCACAAAATACGTTTCCGGAACCCCGGCAGTAAGCGGCAATCCAGCGCCTTTTACAGCACGCGGCGTTTATATGGGTTTAAAGGCCGGCGCAAGCGTAAAATTCGGCACAGATTCACTTAAAGGCGTAACTGTTGCTGTGCAGGGACTTGGCAATGTAGGGTATGCGCTTTGCGAGTATTTGCACAAAGAAGGCGTGAAGCTTAAAGTCTATGATATTAACCCTGCTACCGTGGAAAAAGCTTTGAAGGAATTTGAAGCGACCGCTGTTAAACCCGAAAAATTACTAGCAACGGAATGCGATATTTTCGCCCCGTGCGCAATGGGAGCAGTGTTCAATAAAGATAACGTAAAAAACCTAAAGTGCCAACTCATAGCAGGAGCAGCCAACAATGTCTTGATGGATGCATCTGTAGGAGATACGTTGAACGATATGAATATTTTGTATTTGCCCGATTATATAATAAATGCAGGCGGCGTAATAAATTGCGGCATGGAAATACCCAATGGAAACTACGATGTTAATGTTGTAAACTCCAATGTGGACAAAATATACGACACAACGCTGAAAATAATCGCTCTCGCAAAAGAAAAGCAAATCAGCACAAGCAAAGCCGCAGACGAATATGCAGAAGGGATTGTTTGCGGTTTACTATATTCCTAATATGCAGAACAATAAATTGACTTCATTGCCCAAAAAACCTGTTAATCAACAGGGGCAGCCTAAGCAGTTAAGCGAGCAGGCTGCAAAAAAAGTAGCAAACATTATTAGCATAATGCTAAACGAGAAGAAGAGGTAGCGATTGAAGTGGGCAGAGTATTTCTCACTTTCATTCTCTCCATAGGTGCATTTTACGCATTCAAGGCGTTGCTGCCAAGCAGGCTTTTTGTCGAGATAACGGCAGCTAGCGATAACATTGCCGTGGACAGCGTAATGATTCGCGCTATGGCTGAGATGCAAGCGACATTGCCCGATACCATCGGCAGCAAAGAAAAAGACGATGCTCACCCTGCTCACTCCTTAGGGCGCTTTTTTGAAAAGCTTTTTGCGCTGGAAAAAACAAAAAAAGGCGTGGTGCGGGTTGCGTTTTTCGGAGATTCCATGATTGAAAGCGATATGGTGGTTCATGATGTTCGCAAAAATTATCAAGACAAATACGGCGGCTACGGGCGGGGCTTTGTTATGCTTAGCAACGTGCATAAACCTTGGGGTTTATCGCGCTATGATTTTTCCCCTCAGTGGATTACCTATACGTTTTTGGAAGGAACGCCCGCTATGCCGGTTGGAGTGAGCGGCTATGTTTCCATTCCAAAAACCAAATCTGTTTGGACGCATTTTCGCCACCGCACAAGTGCCCCCGCTCTTGCGCGCTCCGAGCTTTTCTATGGGCGAACCGATAACAGCAACGCCACAGTAACAGTTATTGCCGACCGTGACACTTCCGTTATAGTAGATTTGCAAACAGATAATATCTTGAACAAGCAACCGATAACAACGTCAAGCTCTAAAGATCTTATGCTACGGTTTAACAATGCGCATAACATTCCGTTCTACGGCATCAATTTCGCCGATGGCGACGGAGTGTATATCGACAATTTTCCCATGCGAAGCACCACCGGCGCACCGCTATCAACTTTTAATGTAGAACTAATGAACGCCTTTCAGCAGGAGTTTCAATATGACCTTGTAATGGTGCAATTTGGTTTGAATGTGTTAAACCCAAAAATGAGAGAATACGGATGGTACGCCGAGCTAATGACAAATGTCCTAAGTCACCTAAAGCTATGCTTTCCAGGTGCAGACATTTTGGTTATATCATCGTCCGACAGAGCCAAAAGATACCAAGGGGTGATGCAAACCGACTACGCCTTGCCTGCGCTTCTGCAGGCGCAAGAACAGTATGCCGAAAACTCAGGAGCTGGTTTTGTAAATCTATTCCAGCTAATGGGCGGTGCCGGCTCAATGGTCAAATGGGTAAGGGCGGAGATGGCTCAACCAGATTATGCACACTTCAACAACAAAGGCGCAAAAAGAGCCGCCGATCTTATTTTCAAACAAATAGAAGATGAATACGAAGAATATAAAAAAGAAAATAACCTGCTCGTAGAGGATAGAGAATGACTCCCCGTTTTTTTTCGATACTGTTTTTTTTGACAATCGCCATAAATTCGTATAGTGAAACGTCAAGATTGAATGCAAAATCAATGCAGATACTAAACGAACATCACCTGTTTCCTTTTTTTGAAAAGCTTGCCCAATTAGAAAAAGATACAGCCGCTGGAAAAGTCAATATTGTTCACATAGGCGATTCGCACGTTCAAAGCAACATAGGCAATGCAATACGCAAAACACTGCAACAGTCTTTTGGCAACGGAGGATACGGATTCACATTCCCCTACAGCTTCCACAGAGACGGCGACGCAAGCGGAACTTTCCGCTTTTTTTCAAATGTGCCGTGGCAAATATGCAGAAACAATATGCCGCACAGATGCGCTCCTAACGCCGAATTCGGGCTGGGCGGATACGGGTTCACTACTTCTGCAGATGAGTTTGTTATAAAAATTGAAGTTGCCGACAAACAATACAAATTTAACACTATAAAAATTGTCTCAGCCGGCACGCCATTCCCTTTTAGTCCAGCAACAACCGCTGGGAATTTAGCAATAAAAAATCCACCGCGGAGCTTGGAACGCCACACCGTCAAACGCGGAGAAACTTTGGCAGGCATAGCGGAAAAATACGGTGTTTCTGTGGATAGCATTAAAGACCGAAACAACATGACCTCAAATACAATTCGCATTGGCAGCGTTTTGCGTATTCCTGTCGATGTAGAGGCAAACGATATAGATATGTCGCAATTTCTGCCCTTCGAATTTCAGCAGCAGGAGCCGCATGTTGCAAAGCACTGGCAAAAAGAGCCCGCTTCGGAAATGTACCTGATTCCCGCTGTAAAGCGGCCGCTCCACAACCTAAGCGGGATAGTTCTCGAGAACGATAATCAAGGCCTTATCTACCATGGCATCGGAACCGTTGGCTCCACAGCAGCTCATTTCAACGCAACGCCGCTGTTCTTTGAACAATTGCCCGTATTGTCGCCAGATCTTGTTATAGTATCTTTTGGAACCAACGAATCGAACAAAAGCGTAACTACGGAAAGATTTATCAACCAAATAAATCTGCTGATCAACAACGTTAGAAAATTCAACCCAAATGTTCCGATTATGATAACAACGCCGCCCACCTCGCTCCTCAAAAACAGAAAACTAAATAATTACGTAGAAGAATACGTTGACACTCTAATGCAAGCAAGCGATTTTGCCGTGTGGGACTTATACTCCTTTACTGGCGGGCTTATGGGGGCGATAGAGCAACCTAAGGTTATACAAATTCAACGGGATAAAATACATTACTCAGCGCAAGGGTATGCCAATCAGGGAAATGCGCTTGCGAATGCCATTTTGCACAATTACAATTTATGGAAACGGAAAGATTGAATATGATTGCATCCTGGTTCACATACGATCCAAACGCGCCGATGCTCTTCAGTAGCGGCCTGTTTTTAGGGATATTTCTCGCATTTTATTTTATATACATCTTTATCCATAAATACGGCAACGCCCGCACAGCTTATGTTCTGCTCTTCTCGCTATTTTTCTACTACAAAGCAGGAGGAATGTATTTTATACTGCTTATTGTTGCTGCCATTATCAACTATTATTTGTCTCTACACATGTTTAAAACAGAAAAATCAGCAAAGCGAAAGTTTTTTATCACACTGTTGGTTCTAATAAATTTAGGTATTTTAGCCTACTATAAATACACCAACTTTATCATAGAAAACATCAATGCTGTAGCTAACTCAGATATCGCATTTAAAAATATTATTCTGCCTATTGGCATTTCTTTTTACATGTTTCAGGCCATCAGTTACTGCATAGATGTTTACCGCAGGGAAATAGAACCAACGCACAACCTGCTGGATTTTTCCTTTTACCTTTGCTACTTCCCGCAGTTGGTAGCCGGCCCCATAGTCAGAGCAAAATATTTTATACCGCAGATGTACAAAAAGCTCCAGCTGTCAAAGGAAGATATGGGCATAGCCATCTTCCTCATTTTAGTTGGGCTTGTCAAAAAGGCGGTTATTTCCGACTATATTTCCATCAACTTTGTAGATAGAGTATTTGATTCTCCGGGCAGTTACACCGCAATAGAAAATCTGTTGGCAACTTACGGTTACTCTATTCAAATTTACTGCGACTTCTCAGGCTACTCCGACATGGCCATTGGCCTGGCTCTGCTTATGGGCTTCAAGATACCGCCCAATTTTCGCACTCCATATAAATCCGCATCTGTTACCGAGTTTTGGAGGCGGTGGCATATCTCGCTCTCCTCGTGGCTGCGCGACTACCTGTATATATCGCTGGGCGGCAACCGCAAAGGAAGAGTGCGCACTTACGCCAACCTGCTTTTTGTGATGCTCGTAGGCGGTTTATGGCATGGAGCATCTTGGAAATTTGTAGCCTGGGGCGGACTGCACGGCGCTATGCTTGCCATTGAGCGTTTTTTCAAGCGCTTTATAAAACTGCCGAAAAGCATATTCACGCGCATTATAGGCATAATCCTAACCTTCCACTTTGTCTCATTCTGCTGGATATTTTTCCGTGCGAGAGATTTCGGCACGGCTATAGAGTTGATAAGAAGAATAGGAGATGTCAGTTTGCAAACGGAACAGTGGCTCTCGGTGCTTTCCGTGTATAAAAACGTACTGATAGTTTTGCTGGCCGGGTTTATAATGCATTTTCTCCCCGAACGCTTTGTGCAATGGCTGCAGAGAGGTTTTATCCGAACACCCATTGTCGTTAAGGCCTTGATAATTGGCTTGATTTTCTGGTTAGTATATGCAACTGCATCTAGCGAAGTGCAACCATTTATATATTTCCAGTTTTAGTAAACGATTGTTTTTTCTCTCAAATTGCTTTTTTCCCTTTACAAAGCTAAAATAATTTTCTATATTTGTAGCAAAAGGACTGGGAGCGGTACTTATTATATGATTTTAATAAGGGAGGCGATATGCGCTCTTCTACCATACTCCTGAGCATTTTGCTCGCAGCCAGCCTCGCCTATGGGCGAAGCCTAGCCTCTATCCGCAAAGATGCTTTTACCATTGGCGTAAAAAGCGACACCGCCGCAGAGTACGATTTTATATCGGAAATAACGAAAAAAATGAAATTTTCGAGGTTCAGGCTAGTGAGCTTTGAAAACGCAAACGCAGGCGAAAGACTGCTTTTAAGCGGAAAAATAGATGTTATCATCGCAAAAATAAATTACGCTCCGCACCTGGAAAGCAAATTCCTAGTGTCACTCCCCTACGCTCAAACGGAAATCACCCTAGCCTTGCCTGCAAGCAACCAAGAAATCTGGACCCTCAACGACCTAAGCGGAAAAACCCTGGCCTTCCTCCCCCAAGAGGTCTCCTCCGAACAAATCCGCAACCTATTGCCAAACGCAAAACTAATAGCCGCCCGAACCTTAAACGAAGCCCTAGACCTGTTACAGCGAGGCGAAGCCAAAGCCATAATAGCCAACCGAAAAACTCTGGAAACAG
This sequence comes from Candidatus Fibrimonadaceae bacterium, assembly GCA_031281155.1. Lineage (GTDB taxonomy): Bacteria > Fibrobacterota > Fibrobacteria > Fibrobacterales > Fibrobacteraceae > Fibrimonas. Next base: position 623 of record JAITFT010000184.1, on the reverse strand, counting down.
AGGCATCAACGCTAAGAACCCTGCCAAACAAGCTAGCCGAAAACAACACAGTAGCTTTATTCGCTCCAGGCTCAAAAGCACTAAGAGACGCCTTCAACAAAGCGATTGAAAGTGAAGCAAGGCCCATCACCCCGCCTTTGGCAACCCTCCCAAGAGGAGAATTAAGTTCAGACAATAAGCAAAGGATTTTGCAGTTATTAGATGAATTGAAGAAGGAGATTGAAATTTTGCAAAGGGAGTTGAAATGAATTTTTCTACCTTACCCCTTATGGCCGAAGAACGTACATTGGTATCCTTTGACTGGGCAATAAAATACTTGCTTAAAAACAAGGCTGATTATGTTATTTTGGAAGGCTTTTTAACGACCCTGCTTGGCAAAGAGATAAAAGTAAAAAAACTAACCGACCCCGAAGGAGGCCAGACCTCGGAAAAAGATAGGTCTAACCGGGTGGATGTCCTGGCAGAGGAAGATGACGGAACTTTGATCATAATAGAATTGCAGTTTTCCCAGGAAATAGACTATTTCCATCGAATGGCTTTTGGCAGCAGCAAGGCCATTATTGACCATATTAGCAAAGGAATGCTGTATTCAGAGGTGAGGAAGGTTTATTCCATACACATAG
>JAITFT010000117.1 GCA_031281155.1 Candidatus Fibrimonadaceae bacterium | reverse complement strand
TTTCAGCAACTCACCGCAGCATTCGATACGCATTTTCGGCTTGCAAACTGTCGCCTTGGTTGTGCAGGGCGTTGCCGATGTTCTCAATGCCAATGCGGGCAGCGGAATTTCCGGCCCTTAGCGCTCTTTGATAATGCCTTAACGCATCGTTGTAACGCTTTTGCTTAAAATAAATTTCTGCCAAATCCATTTCCAGCTCACGCAAACCGTTGCCAGCAGCTATGCCCTGTTCTAAAGTCCATATAGCCATCCAGGGGGAATTTGCTTTTTCGTAAAGAGTTGCTAAATATCTTCGTGCGTTGAAATTTTTGCTATCTAGATACAAACCGTTTTCCATTGAGCGAATAGCAGCCTTAAGCGAATCTTGCTGTAAATAATAATGCGATAAGGTGTAGTATAAATCTGGTGAAACATTGACTGTTTTTTGCAAAGCGCTTTGCAAAATTTCTGCCGCTAATGAATAATCCCCTATTTGCCGAGCGCATTCGGCCAAGCCGAACCAAGCTTCAAGCTTGTCGGGGTTATCGTTTAAGGTTTGCTCAAAATATTTTTCTGCCTGAACAAAAGCCCTCAAATTCAAATAGGAAGAAGCCACTGCATAATTCAAATGCTCGCTTTTTTCTCCCAACTCCAATGCCCTGTTGTAATAAACCACCGCTTGCCCGTAATCCCCGTGCAAATACGAAATATCGCCTAAAAGCACCCAAGGTTTTGCGAAAGTTGGCATAAGCTCCGTAGCGCGTTTATATGCCACAATAGCAACATGATTTTGTTTAAGATGCACGAGAGTATTCCCTAAATTAAACCAAGCATAAGGCTCAAACTGATTATTTCTTATGGCAGCCCTGTAAACAGGGACCGCTTCTGCATATCTGCCGGCATCGTAAAGCTCGTTTGCTTTTTTAAAAAAATTCTCTGCATGCGCAAATGAAATTATAAACAAAATCAAAAAAAAGTATTTAAGCACCAAATACCTCGCAAATTTTTTTCAAATTATCTTTGCTTTTTGCATTTTTACCGTCTATGTAAACAGGTTTTTCCTTATGCTTAAACCAAGTGATTTGCCTCTTTGCATAATTACGGCTTTTCTGCGCAACTTTTTCAACTATTGAAAGCGGCTCCCTGCCTTCCTCCAAAACCTTTCTAAGCTCCATATAACCAAGGCTCTGCCAAGCGGGAGCATCGGCAGGCACAGTTTCAGAAAGCCCCTGAACTTCCTCCACCCACCCACTCTTCAACATACCAGCAACCCGCTCATTAATCCGCCCATAAAGCTCATCACGAGGAAAATCCAGCCAAACAGAAGAAATAGCGCCAAGCCCGCCTATGCGGGTATATTCCCCTCCTAGGAGGGGTGCCGAAGGCGGGGTGGGTATTTCCATTAATTCCAGCACCCTCAAAAGTCTCTGCGTATCCCCTGGCATAATCTTTCCTTCTATGTTTGGGTTTGCTTTTAAAGCATCTGAGTATAGTTCTGCTGCTTTGTTTTTATAGCGTTCTTTTAGGCTTTCTCTTAGTTCTGGGTTTGAGGGAGGCATGGGGCTTAGGCCCAGGCTTAGGGCTTGCAGGTAGAGGCCGGTGCCGCCTACTATGATAAATCTTTTGTCTGTTTCTTTGAGAAGTTTTTTTACATCATTCGCAAATTCAGCGGCGTTGTAGGATTTTTCGGGTGGCAAAAAATCAACCAAGTGATGCTGAACAGCTTTTAGCTCTTCGCTGCAGGGCTGCGCAGTTCCTATTCTAAAACCTTTAAAAACTTGCCTGGAATCCATGCAAATTATCTCCGCATTCAGCTTTTGAGCAACTAAGACTGCAAGCTCTGTTTTCCCAGAACCGGTTGCTCCTAGAATTGCGCCGAGAATCTTTGTCATTGTTGGTAATGTAGAAAGTCCAATTTTCTAAATTACCGACAATGGAACAAAAAGATGAGCCTGGCAAAGTCCAGCTAAAAACTATTTTAAAAGGAAACGCAACGCAAAACATTAGGCCAGCAGCAGCGTCTGGGTTTAAAGTTGCAGACTTTCAAATGACAACGGCAAAGGATTCTGTTGAGGATTATTTAAAAAATGAAATAGCCGCCTTGCAATCTAAAATAGCAACTTTAAATGGAGAAATAGCAAACAAGCAAAAAAAGGCAGAGCAGGAAGCAAAAGCGGCTTATGAAAAGGGAGTTCAAGACGGCAAAGTTACAGGTTTTGTAGAAGGAGAGCAAAAAGCTCTGGAACAAAGCAAAGAACTTTTAAAAAACCTGCAAGACGAAACAACAAAAACGCTTGAGGGCCTGGCTCAACAGCAAAAAGAAAATTTTGAAAAAATTGAAAATGCCTCTGCCGAGATAGCCATCGCCATTGCAAAAAGAGTTTTCTGTGAAGAAGCTACTCAAAACCCGAATATTATCGCACGCATAATGAAAGAAGCTTTCACGTTTTTAGGTCAAGAAGAAAAAATCAAAATCAGAATAAACCCTTTAGATCTAACGTTCGCAGAACAAACCGAATCTTTCTGGAAGCCAACCATGACCTCCCTAAAAGACATTGAATTTATTTTTGATAACTCAATAGAAAGAGGCGGCTGCATTTTGGAATCCGAAACCGGTTCCGCCGTGGACATACGGATAGAAACGGTATTTAAACATATAAATGAGTTTTTAGTTACTTAACCAAGCACCCGCCCAGTTAGTGTGATCGTAATCTTTGTCGCCGTTGTCTAGAGTTTCCAGTTCAAGGAAATTTACGCCGCTAATATCAACGCTTACGGAGTCTATATCGTAGGAGCGCAAGACTCTTGAGCGGTAAAGCTCTTTGCCATCTCCTTTCACTACCCAAATAGCCCCGTTGCCGCCAACAGCTTCGTCGTCTAAGCCAATGTAACTGTGGAATTTTTTATGCGCTCCGTTTATATTCCAAACAAGCCTTGATGTAGCATGAGCGCCAATTCCAAATTCAAAGACCCTTCCGTCTATTCTCATGGCGTTGTTTTCTACGGTTCGTCCCATATTAGGCTCGCCCCATGCCTGTTCCCAAGTGTTGGGCCTTGTGTCTTGAAGCAAGCGAACTCCATCGCCTCTAATAAAAAACTGCCTTTCTTTTTTTACCGTATCGCCTTCGGGGAACGCAAAAAGAGCAACATAGTACATACCAGGCTCTTCAATAGTAATGTTGTGTTCACCCTCTTCCAAATTCAAAAGCGAATTATTCAAAAAAACTTTGAAATCTGTGTGAGTATCTGGCATGCTCCATTCCAATTCTCCGGTTGCGCCGTTCCATCTTATACTTGCCGCATAGCTTTGCTCTCCCCTCTTTCTCCCTATTTTATAGGCTTCAAGCGGGTAACCAAAAGGTTGGTTTTGCGAAAAAATTCTTTCGGTTCTATACTGGTTTAAAATTCCATCTATGGTGCTGGTGGTTTTAAAACCAACAACACGCGAGCTTCTATCCACATCGCCGTAACCATCTTGCCCGCGCACAATGTAGATGTTATCATTGGAAAACTTTCGCCATTCTTCCAGCTCGTTTGGCGACCAACCTAAAAAACTCCGCTCTGAAAAACCATTGAACCCGCTCGCCAGCATTTGCCAGGGACGTGCGTAAATAAATATGGAATTTTCTGGAAATTTCTTTAGCTCGGTATTCAAATAATCTTCTTCTGCAAGAAGTTTATTTTTATTGTACAAAATATTTTTATTAAAACTTTCAACATGATATATGGAAAGATAAATCGCCAAAAGCGCCGCTACGCCGCACACAATTTTTGAACCATTGTTTTTAAGCCCGAGAGCCGCAGCATCGCATAAACCAACAGCCATAACAATGGCAAAGAGCGGCAATGCCACAAGCACGTATCTTTGATTAATGTCTATTTCGAAAGTTCCGGAAACATTAAAAAGTATCACTACAATTTGCAAGCAGAACAATGCAAATAAAAGCGCAGACCATAAATATTTTTTTCGGCAAACTCTATATAAAAGCCAGCCAAAACTTGCGAGCAATAAAAGCGTATAGCTTGTGTAAAATGGATTTTTCAGAAGCCCGCTGCTATTGAGCCCGGCATTCCACATTATTTTAATATTGCTTACTACATTGAATTTAAAATTTGCAAAGGAATGCGCAGCGTGCTGCCCGCCCTGGAAATCGTAGCCTCGGTAAGCTATCATGGTGTTTATGGCAGGCCAGGAAGCAAGTATAACTAAAGCGGTGAAAATAGCCAAACGATGCGGCCTTGCTGAGAAATAAGAATGATAAAAAAGAACAAAGGGAATAAAGCAAAAAAGCGTTTCCTGCCTTGTTTGAGCGAAAAAACCGAGCAATGGAATTACCAGAGCGAGGTGTTTAAAACTAACTTCTTTTGGTGGAACAAGAGAATAAAAAGAAAGCAATGCTGCGAATAAAAATATGTATAAAACCTCTGTTGATGCACTACGGGACTGCATTAAGAATATGGGTTGGCTTGCCAGAAATATGGCAACCGTAAGCGCAAGCCAGGAGTCTTTTGTAAACCTGAACATGGCAAAGAAGAGCATTGCTATTGAAGTAAAGGCAAGCGGTAAATTCACGCGCAAAGCGGTATCTCTGGTTGGTTCTGCAAATATAAATGCAAGACTGTGGACAAAGGCAAATGCCTTGCCCTTAAAGTTATTCACCACATCTTTGCATTCAAGCTTTCCGTTAACCCACACGCCTTGGTCGCACACTCCCCCACTTTGGCTAAACCGCATTTGAAGCGCCATTGATTCCCAGCTGGTTTCATCGCTCAGAACCCTGTGTTGCAGGCTTATTTGAGTTGTGGCAAAAACTGTAAATAAAACTAAAAGAGCTGCTAGGCCAAGCATGGAGAATTTGCTTGGCAAAAAACTTTTTACCCTTTGGAAAATTTCCTTTGCGTTCCAAGCCAACGCTATGCAAAACCAAATAAACAAGGCAAGCACGGCATAGTAACCCCATTCAATATCCCAAGCCCTCGCATAATTGCGAGGTATTTTTTGGAAAAGGAGAAAAGCCCCTGCCAGCACAGGGAAGGTAAAAACGAGCGATGATACTAGATTATTGCGCATTTAGATAGTAAAGATTAACCAGCTTTCCATCTTGATTAAGAGCAACAAGCTGCCTGCCGCTTGGAAGCGTTCCTTTTATTTCGAAAAGATTGTCGCTTTTGTAAGCAGACTCCAGTTTTAAGCCTTTGTCCAAGTCTGGGAACAGTAAGGTTTCCCTTGCGTCCACCCCGCTGCATTCGGGGTGGTTTCTTGCGATCTCATTTTTTATGGGATAAGATATAACTTCAATTGGCGAAAGGATTGAGCTTGACATTTTGTACAAAGCAACTATGTTTACCGGAACATCTTTCGGTGCTGGCAGCACCATTTCTCTTCTTTCTCTCTTTCTTGTGGTTGGATTTAAGCCATCGGTAGTAAACCTGGCACGCAAGGCAAAAACGCTTCCTCTGCATTCGGGCCTCCACAGCGCCCAATCATTGGTGATTTTTTCTGCTTCCATTCCTGGAATTGGGCGATAAAGACCGACTGTTACTTCTTGATTGTAAATGTAAATATCTTGAACAGCATCTAGATCTTCTTTGGTGATGGTGAATTCTGCGCTTCCTCTTGAAAATTTGCTCTTGCCTGCTTCTAGAGTGTAGGTACCAGGTTCAATTTTCTCAAATTTAAATTTGCCATCTGGCAAACCGCCAGGGATTTTTTGAGAATTAAAGGTAGTGCCTCTTATCCACACTGTGGGGAGTTCAACGGCTTTCCCGGTAAACGGATCTATAACCGTACCAGAAACCGAGCCTTTTTTGCAAGCCGTTAGGGCAAGCGCGCTAATAATAAAGGGTAGAATTTTTTTCATGCAGAGTAATATAGTAAACGCTGATTAGCTCGCTTGGGTATATGGTATAGGGTATGGGGTATCAAACAAAAAACTGATGCATTTAAAGGATCCTTTAATTGCATCAGTTTTTTTACTCTATCCTACGGTGAAAATCGCCACAATACGTTAAACAGCGACAAGCTCTGCACCCTTAACTCCGTTGTTATAAAATCTAGAGTTTCGCTTAGTTTGCCGTGAATTAGCATAACAGGGATTGCAATTATTAAACCGGTTTCGGTTGTTATCAAGGCTTCGGAGATTCCGCCGGCCAAAATGCGGGCATCGTTTGTGCCGGCTTGAGTTATTGCGTTGAATAGCGTGATCATTCCGATAACAGTCCCCAAGAGCCCCAGCAACGGAGCGATTGAGCCAAGGGCCGCCAAGAAGTTCATGCGCTTTTCAAGCTGGGCTTGCTCAGACAATAAAGCCTTTTGCAAAGCTTTTTGTGCTTGCCCTTTTCCGTCTTCAAAATTTTTCAAAATTATTCCCAAAAGGTAACCGAGGCAGGTTTTCTGCTTTTCGCACAAAGCTTTTGCTTCTGCAATATTGTTGTTTTGCAAAAGCAAATGTAGCTTGTTTGTAAAAGTTTTTGAAATATGCCCCCAACGCAACAATACAAAGCCGCGCTCCAAAGCTATTAATAAAGAAGCCAAAGCTACAAGGGTTAACGGATACATCACAACGCCGCCAGCCTTGAACCATTCAGAAATTCGTTTCCAAAGAGTTTGCTCTGTTGCGCCTGAACTTGCCAAGGCCACAGACTTAGTTTGCAAAACATCAATGGGAACCCACGCTATGTTTGCACCTTGCTGCGCGCTGAAAATAGCCTGCCTTATTTCCGAAGCAAGCTCCCTTGGAAAAGATGAGCGCCATTCAAAAACTCTCCCTTGCAAAGCGCCCGTTCGCAAAACAGCTGTAACATCGCTGCTTTCGCCAGGTTCGGCTCTTGCGTAAAATACCGTGCCGAGCCGCAAACGATAGGAATCCTTAGCGATGAATTCTTGGGTGTTGGTAAGAGTAAAACGTTGTAATCGGTCTTGAAAAAAGGTTTCAATAGTGGCAGGGCTATTTGCGAAATTCAGCAGTCGCTCTTCCATTTTTGCGGGGAAATCTTGCGGTATTTCGTTGGTGCTTCTTTCTATTGCCTGATTAACCAGCAAATGAAAATTTTCCAAGTTGTTTCTTATTGCCGTTGCTCTTTCTCTTTGCTCCACTGCCAAATTGCGAAGCGAACCGAGCTCCGTTGCCGCGCGAGATATATCGTCGGAGGTTTTTGTATAGCGGCCTTCCAAAATGCGGGTTTCGCTTTGGTATTCTTGAGTTGCCCTGTTTTGCGTATAGCGGTTTTGCCAGCGAAGAGTTTCTGCCCTCTCCAGTTGGTTTGCCCTTTCAAGCCTAATTCTCTTTAATGCCTCAACCTCTCTTCTCAGCGAATCGAGAATATGCTGCTGCACCGCCAGCTCGTTGTTATTCCTGTTTTGAGCCAGAGCCAGCGAAGTTGCCAAAAGTATAAAGAGTGTTAATAAACGCATTGAAGAAGGTAAATGTAGAAAAAAATCCAGCAAATGCGGGAAAAAATATGAAAAATACGGATAAAATGCGGAAATGATTTGACAAAACAGAAAATTCTACATTCAAGGTATGTGGGTATATTTGGTTGTTGTTGCACTTTTTGTTGGCTGTGCTGTGGAGGATCCGAGTGTGGAGGGCTTTGATTTGCATAGGATTCGTTTTAAGGATAGGGCTCCTTTTGAGGCTTATTTTGGCAATTCGGAGAGCGATGTTCATGCAGATAGGATGGTAAATTTGTTTTATGCTATGAGTAATGGCGATACTATGAAGGTTTCGGTTTATGAATTTGATAATCCAATTTTTGCTAAGGCTTTTTTTTATAACTCTGATAGCATTGTAGAGAAAGCGGAGTTTTTGCTTGACGGAGAGCGGAAGAGGCTTTTGAGCTGGGGTAGGCGATTGTTTGTTTTTTCCTACATGTTTTCGATTTCAGAAAATTCTTCAACTCTTGATTCTATGATGTTTTTTACAAGAAGGTTTCCTGCTGGCAGCGCAAGGGCAAGCAGAGATTTTCAGAGTTTCAGTTTGAAAAATAGCGATGCAGATGAAGATATTTCTGTGCAGAGAGGGCATTTTCTCGGTATTGAAATTCCGTTTACAATGTTGCTCCGCAGGTACAGGGATTCGGATTTTTCTTGGTCTTGCGCTCGTAGCTACGGCAAGGTCTCCGATAGCGATTGGGAAAATTTTTTGGCAGAGCGGCAGAAAAATTTTTATGAAGCAGATAGCACGGCTCTTGTGAGCCGGCTTTCAAATGGGGTAGTGGTGGCGGTTTACGGTGATTTGGATAGGGAACGGATGAAAAAAGTTTTTAGGGAATTTACGGCGTTGGTGCGGTAGGAACCTAATGGCAGACTCTACCTCTTCCGCTGGCCTTTGCCTTGTATAACATATCGTCTGCTATGCCATAAAGCATTTCGGGGCTTTCATCATCTTGCGGAATAAAACTGGCAACGCCCAAGCTTATATTAACGGAAGTTTGATGAGCTGTGCCTTTAACTTGAACTTTTGTTTTCTCTACCATGCTTAAAACAGTTTCTGCAACTTTAACTGCTCCTTCTTTATCGGTATTGGCAAGCAATATACCAAACTCTTCACCGCCTAGCCTTGCAACAAAATCACCTCCGCGACGCACGCACTTTGTGAATATTTTGGCAATAACTTTCAAAAGCTCATCACCTTGACTGTGCCCGTAAGTATCGTTATATTTTTTAAAATGATCAATGTCTATCATAATAAATGAAATTGGCTTTTTCTCTCTTTTCATCCTTGAAAATTCCAAATGCAAAGCTTTATCAAAATAACGCCTGTTATATATTTTGGTTAGCGGGTCTGTTAAACTTTCTGCCTCTACTTTTTCTCTTTTTCTTTGTTCTAAAGCCATAAGAATAACAACAAAAATGGAAACGAGTATTATTACAATTATAAAGAAGGTTGCCGGAATAAAGGCTATTCTATCGAACAGGAAATTTTTTGCTGAAAAGAGCGGCTTAACTGGTATTTTTGAAATTAAAATAAATTTATTATCAGAAACAGGAGCAAAAAATATGTAAAATTCATTCTTCTTGTCAGTAGCAAAGAAAATTGTTTGAGAGAGAATTTTTTCTTTGTACTTGCTCAAGCCAGCTTCTTTTAAGTCAAAAGAATGTTTGCCTCCTGTGACATTTTGTTCTGTTGAAGCTATCAAATTTAGCGAATGATCCAGCAGGTATATTTGATGTTCAGATGATTTTTTGTAACTTTTGAGCTCTAATGGAGGCTCTGCCTGTTGATTTACTTTGTGTAAAATAAGCATACTTTCTAAATATGCGTTTTCCTTTGCTTGTTCAGCAAAAAACATCTTAAAGTTTGATGTTAGAAATACGGTGAAAAACAGGATGCTTGCCAAAATGATAACCATTGACAAGAAGACCACTAAACTCCTGTTTGAGTTTTTTTCCAATTTTTGAAATTCCCCAATCATACTGGATCTAATATACAAAACTCCTAGCGTTCATAAACATTTGCATCCAGTATCCCTCCCCCTCTACAGGCTTTGCCCACGTGTTTTGCAACATTCTGAACGCCCGCTCCGGGTGCGGCATCATAATTAGAACCCTGCCGTCCTCGCTTGTTAGGCCTGTTATGCCCTGCAGGCTGCCGTTGGGGTTTAGCGGGTACATTTCTGTAGCTTCGTGGTTATTATCCACATATCGAGCAACAACCAAACTTTTTTCCATATCTGATTGGCTCGCAAACCAGACCTTGCCCTCGCCATGCGCAACAGGAACAGGAATCACAAAATTTTCCATTCCCTTTAATAAAACCGAAGGGGAATTCTCAATTCTAACGCTTACAAAGCGAGCTTCAAATCGCTCGGATACATTTTGCTTGAATTTTGGCCAGTGAGCAGTGCCAGGTATAATGCTTTTCAAATTGCTCAACATTTGGCAGCCATTGCCTGTGCCAAGCGTGAAGGTATCTTTGCGTTCAAAGAATTTCTGAAAAATATCTTTTGCCCGTTCGTCAAACAAAATGCTTTTCGCCCAACCTTCACCCGCTCCCAAAGCATTGCCATAGCTGGAGCTGCCGCAAACAGCAAGCCCGGAAAATTCGCTCAAATCCATTTTTCCATTCAATATATCGCTTGTGTGAACATCAATCGCTTTGAAGCCCGCTTTATCAAAAGCAGCCGCTGTTTCGGTAGAGCCGTTGACGCCTTGGTCTCTTAGGATTGCGATTTTGGGATGCGTTTTTTTGGGGAGTAGGGAGTGGGGAGTAGGGAGTGGAGATTTTATATTTATGCCTGTGTTTTTTTCATTGCATTTCCATTCGTACTCTTGTTTTGCGCAGGCTGGGTTGTCGCGAAGCTTTGCTATTTCATAAGATGTTCTGCTCCATATTTTTCTCAATTCAGAAATTTTTTCTTTATAAACTCCGCTTATATTCAAACACAAATCATTAGATAACTTGCCTATTCTCTCAAACGGAAACAATTTACAAGCAGCCTCAAAATCGCTTTCCTTAATTTGCAAAACAGCGCCCAACTCCTCATTAAAAAGCCAAGAAATCTGCTCTTCCACTCCCCACTCCCCACTCCCTACTCCCCATTCTACCCCAACACACCCGGCAAAAGCCATCTCCGTAAGCGTTGCAAATAAGCCTCCATCGGAGCGGTCGTGATAAGCGAGAATTTTATTTTGCGCATTTAGTGTTTGGATTGCGTTGAAGAATTGCTTTAGCAGCTCTGGGTTTGCATCTGGGCATTCGCCGCCGAATTCGTTGAATACTTCGCAGGCTATTGAACCGCCCATTCTGTTTTTGCCTTGTCCTAAATCTGCAAGGATTAAAATTGTATTTTCAATATTTTGCAATTCTGGCGTTAGGCTTTTACATACATCTTCGCAAGGCGCGAATGCGCTTACTATCAAGGAAACCGGAGCGGTTACGGTTTTCTTTTCGCCGTTGCTTTTCCAATTCATGCTCATGCTCATGGAGTCTTTGCCAACGGGAATTGCAATGCCGATTTTTGGGCAAAAATCCATTCCAACTGCCTGAACCGCCTCATACAAAGCGGCTCCCTCGCCTTTCGTAGCGGGGTTTGCCATCCAGTTTGCAGAAAGTTTGATTTTTGAAATATCGCTTATTTTCGCTGCGGCAATATTCGTTATAGCCTCAGCAACCGCCATTCTAGCCGCTGCCGCCGCATTCAACAATGCCAGCGGCGTGCGCTCTCCCATAGCGAATGCCTCGCCCGTTGTGGAATCTAAAGTGCTCGTAGTAACCGCGCAATCCGCAACCGGAACCTGCCACCTGCCAACCATCTGCTCCCGCACAACCATCCCAGTAGCAGAACGATCCCCTATTGTAATAAGAAAGCCCTTATCTGCAACAGCAGGGTGCGAAAGAACGCGAGACACAATTTCGGAAAATAGGTGTGTCGCAACATTGGTAGGGGCAAGGCGCGCCTTGCTCTTACATTGGATGGGAGCAGAATCCGTGCGTTTCATTTTTGGCGTGTTGCCCAATAGCAAGTCAAGCGGAATATCTATAGGCGTATTTTCAAAATGCTTATCGCTTAAAATCAGTTTTTGTTCTGTTGTGGCTTCGCCAACTATGGCGAAGGGGCAGCGCTCTCGCTCACAGAGTTCTTTGAATACAGGCAGGTTTTCTTTGGAGATTGCTAGAACGTAGCGTTCTTGGGCTTCGTTGCACCAAATTTCTAGCGGGCTTAGGCTGGGGTCGGCGTTTGGAATGTCGCGGAGGCGGAATATTCCGCCAAAACCTGCGTCTTTCACCAGTTCGGGGAGTGCATTTGAAAGACCGCCGGCGCCTACGTCGTGGATAAATGCGATTGGGTTTTCGCTTTCCAATGCCCAGCAGCGGTCTATCACCTCTTGGCAACGCCTTTGAATTTCGGGGTTTCCTCGTTGAACGCTTGCAAAATCCAATTCTTCATCGTTGCCTACCGTTGCTATTGAGCTTGCTGCGCCTCCGCCCAAACCGATTAGCATGGCGGGGCCGCCCAGAACAATAAGCAAATCGCCTTCCTTCAATGAACCTTTTTGAACATGCTCTGCTTTTATATTGCCTATTCCGCCTGCGAGCATAATGGGTTTATGATAACCGCGAACTTCGCCATTTACCTCTTGCTCAAAAGTTCTAAAATAACCGCAAAGATTTGGCCTGCCAAATTCATTGTTAAATTCTGCCGCCCCCAGTGGGCCGTTCAGCATTATTTGCAAAGGGCTTTCTATGCGGCTGGGCTTTCCAAAATCACGCTCCCAAGGCTGAACATAGCCTGGTATTTTCAAATTAGAAACCGAGAAACCGCAAAGACCGGCTTTTGGTTTTGAGCCAACGCCCGTTGCTCCCTCATCGCGAATTTCTCCGCCGCTGCCAGTAGCAGCAGCAGGAAATGAGCTGATTGCCGTGGGGTGATTGTGCGTTTCAACCTTCATTAAAATATGCACAGGCTCTTTGTGCCAAATGTATTCATTGCTCTTTGGGCAAGCATAAAAACGCTCTGCCTCATAACCTTCCATAACTGCGGCATTGTCTTTGTATGCGCTCAAAATGCCATGCGGTGAGCATTTGTAGGTATTTTTTATCATTTCAAAAAGCGATAAATCCTGTTTCTCGCCGTTTATTTCCCACTCTGCATTGAAAATTTTATGGCGGCAATGCTCGGAATTTGCTTGCGCAAACATCATTAATTCTATATCGCTCGGTTCTTTTTTCAGTTCTGTATATTTTTTTGCCAAGTAATCAATTTCATCATCTGAAAGTGCAAGCCCAAGTTCTGCATTCGCTTTTTTAAGGTCGGCTACCGGAACTCTGGCAAGCGGCTTGGGTTCTTTGCATTCAAACAAAACGGCAAGCTCTTCTTTGCTGCGAAAAACCTGCTCTCTCATTCTATCAAAAAGCATGCTCTCTGGCGGCGGCTCTCCCGCAAAGCTCCAAACCACAACTCGTTCCAAACGAAGCACCGCGCTTAACCCGCACACGTGGGCTAAATCCGTAGCTCTGGAACTCCAAACACTGATGGTACCAGCTCGGGGAGCGACAATCAATTCTCCTCCTGGGAGGGGAGCCGAAGGCGTGGTGGGTTTATCGCCGTAGTCTAGGAGCGTTTTTAGTTTTTTTAGTTCTTGCGAGGTTAAATCTCTGGAGATTTCTGCTATGTGCAGATACTCGGCTTTTAGGCCTTTGACAGGGAATTGAGAGAGTTTGGAGTTTGAAGCAGCGATGGGACCAGGTAGAAATAACATGAGGAAAATCTAGAAAAATTTTCTATATTCTAAGCACTATTTTACCTAGAGGATTTTTATGAGACCAAATATTAGCGACCTTGACTTCAAAGCCGGTACAGATAAAAGCTTTGAAACTTGGAAAAAAGAAGTTATAGAAACAGGCAAACTGCCCAGTTTTGAAGCCCTGCAAACGGTTACGTCAGAGCAAATCCCTGTTTTGCCGGTTTATAGCAAAGAAACTCTAGATGGAATGGAGCATTTAAATTATGCGGCCGGCAAAGCTCCGTTTTTGCGCGGGCCTTATTCCACAATGTATGTAATGAAACCCTGGACAATTCGCCAGTATGCTGGTTTTTCAACAGCCGCAGAATCCAATGCTTTTTATCGCCGCAATTTGGCGAGCGGGCAAAAAGGGCTCTCCGTTGCTTTTGACCTTGCCACGCATAGAGGCTACGATGCCGATAACATAAGAGTGGTTGGCGATGTCGGCAAAGCTGGCGTGAGTATATGCTCCGTAGAAGACATGAAGGTTTTATTCGATCAAATCCCCCTTGGCGAAATGTCTGTTTCCATGACCATGAACGGAGCAGTGCTGCCAGTGCTGGCTTTCTACATAGTGGCAGCCGAGGAGCAGGGCGTAGCCCAAGCCAAGCTAACAGGCACAATTCAAAACGATATTCTAAAAGAATTTATGGTACGCAATACCTACATTTACCCACCCAAACCCTCAATGAAAATCATAGGCGATATATTCAGCTTTACAACGCAGAATATGCCCAAATTCAATAGCATTTCAATTTCGGGCTATCACATGCAAGAGGCTGGCGCCACCAACGATATAGAACTTGCCTACACTCTCGCAGACGGCTGGGAATACATTCGCACAGGCATAGAAGCGGGCATGAACGTAGATGACTTCGCTCCTCGCCTCTCCTTTTTCTGGGCCATTGGCATGAACCACTTTATGGAAATCGCCAAAATGCGCGCAGGTCGTTTGCTGTGGTCAAAAATTGTAAAGGCATTCGATCCGAAAAAAGAAAAATCAATGGCGCTCCGCACGCACAGCCAAACAAGCGGCTGGTCGCTAACCGAGCAAGATCCTTTCAACAACGTAGCTCGCACCTGCATAGAAGCAATGGCGGCAGGTCTTGGGCACACGCAGAGCCTCCACACCAACGCTCTAGACGAAGCAATAGCGCTTCCAACAGATTTCTCCGCTCGCATTGCTCGCAACACGCAATTGTACATTCAAGAAGAAACGGGAATCACAAAATCCGTTGATCCTTGGGCTGGCTCCTATTATGTGGAATATTTAACTCAAGAACTTGCAGGCCGTGCATGGAAGCTTATTCAAGAAGTTGAAGCCGAAGGCGGAATGGCAAGCGCAATAGAAAAAGGCATTCCGAAAATGCGCATAGAAGAAGCCGCCGCTCGCAAGCAAGCTCGCATAGATGGCGGAATCGACACTATTATCGGCGTTAACAGGTATCGCTTGGAGCAAGAAGATGCCCTTGATATTCTGGAAGTAGATAACACAGCGGTTCGCAGCAGCCAAGTTGCTCGCTTGGAAGAAGTTCGCAAAACTCGCAACCAAGCCGATGTTGACAGTGCTTTAACTGCAATTACAAACTGCTTTTCGGAGTGGAAAGATGGTAAAAAAAGCGAAGCGAATTTGCTTGATTTAGCGGTGAAAGCATCTCGTGTTCGCGCAACGCTCGGCGAAATATCGAATGCTGTTGAGAAAGTTGTTGGTCGCTATAATGCGGTAATTCATAGGATAAAAGGTGTGTATAGTGCAGAAATAGGAAATAATGCGGAATTCAAGGAAGTTCAGGAAATGACTGATGCCTTTGAAAAGAAGAATGGTCGCCGTCCGCGCATACTAGTGGCGAAAATGGGTCAAGATGGGCACGATAGGGGAGCCAAGGTGGTTTCCACAGGCTATGCCGATATGGGCTTCACAGTAGATATTGGTCCGCTTTTCCAAACACCGGAAGAAGCGGCTCGCATGGCGGTAGAGAACGACGACGATATCCTCGGCGTTAGCAGCCTTGCGGCTGGTCATAAAACCCTTGTGCCTGCAGTGATTGCGGAGCTGAAAAAGCTCGGCCGCGAAGACATTGTGGTCGTGGCCGGCGGAGTTATTCCCGCTCAAGATTACGACTATCTTTACAATGCTGGAGTTGCAGGCGTGTTTGGGCCAGGAACGCCCATTGCTACGGCTGGCAAAAAAATGATGGAAGTGTTGCTGGCGGAGTAAAGTTAGAATGGCTTATATAGCAATGGCGAGAAAATGGCGGCCACGCTCTTTCGATGAGATGGTTGGGCAGGAGCATATTGCGCAAACGCTTAGGAATGCTATTGCCACAGGCAATGTGCATCACGCATTTTTGTTTACCGGCACCAGAGGCGTTGGCAAAACAACCTCGGCGCGCATTTTGGCGGCAATGCTGAATTGTACAGGCGAAAAAAAGCCTTGCAGCGAATGTGAAAATTGCAAAGCCATAGTAGCAGGTTCCTCGCTTGATGTTCTTGAAATAGATGCAGCAAGCAACAACGGCGTGGACGATATGCGCGAAGTTTTAGAAGGCACGCAATACCCGCCTATGAACGGCAAGTACCGAATTTTAATTATAGACGAAGTTCACGCTCTTTCCAAAGCGGCTTGGAATTCCATGCTGAAAACCTTGGAAGAGCCGCCCTCATACTTGGTGTTTATATTTGCAACAACAGAAGTAAATAAAGTTTTGCCAACAATTTTATCTAGAGTGCTTCGCTTTGATTTCAAAAGACTTTCGCCTCTGCAAATTTCAAAAAGGCTTTCCTTTATATGCGAACAAGAAGGCGTTAAGGCAGATCTTGGAGCATTGGCTATAATTTCAGAAAAAGCAGATGGTTCAATGCGCGATGCACTCACAATTTTCGATGAAGTTTTTGCTTATAGCGGCAAGGAAATAAACATAGAGGCTGTGCAAAGCGCGCTTGGCATTCCACCCGATATTCTCTATTTTGAGCTTATACAGGCATTTGAAGCTCACGATGCGAAAAAAAGTTTTGAAATTCTAGAAAGCGCTATGGCGGCCGGCGCAGAGATACAAGTTTTCCTCGATGGCTTTACCAGATTTTTGCGAAATTTCCTTTACTCGCGTCTTGGGCTTTCCGCTGAACAACTGGAATTATCGCAAGAAACATTAGATAAACTGAAAGAGCTTGCACCGACTTTTGAGCAGGGCGATATTCTGCGCATTGCAAAAATTATCACGGAGCTTAGGGAAAAGTGTTCCGCTCGGCACGGTTTGAATCCTCGCTTGCTTGCAGAAGCGGAATTTTCGAAAATAGCATGGCTAGATAGAGTGGCAGATATTGGCAAGGTGCTGCAAAGCTTGAATGGCAAGGTTCCGCTAAATGAGGAAAGCCAAAAAAAAATCGGCGGTTTTACCCCCGCCACAACCGCCACAGCCACAGCCCAAAGCAGTAGCGGTGCAGCAGCAGGGAAGTTCAGACTCGCTTTATGAACAGGAATTAAAGGCAAACCCGCATTTTGCGGAGTTTGTAAAGAAAGTAAAACTAAAACTTGTTGGCACAAAGTTAATGCCAAAGGAGACACAAAATGGACATGCAACAGATGCTTCGCTCAATGCAGAAGATGCAATCTCAAATGAAGAAGACGCAGGAGGACTTGCAGAGCCAGAGCTTTAGCGCAGAGGCTGGCGGTGGCGCGGTTAAAATAACCATAGACGGAAACGGCGCAGTAGCGGAACTAAAAATCGCTCCTTCTGCCGTGGACCCAAGCGATGTAGAAGCTTTGGAAGACTTGCTTATGGCGGCTTTTAACGAAGCGGTGAACAAAAAAGACAGCGCTTACCAGGAAAGCATTGGCTCAATAACAAAGGGTTTAAAAATACCGGGTTTTTAACATTAATGCTTCCCTATAGCCTAAACGACCTCAGCAACATTGCAATAGCAACCGTGCCGTAAATTATATGCCCAATCCATGCCCCCAGCCACGGCTCTAAAACTCCGTTTTCGCCCATTTGCAAACCAACCCTCACAACTATATAGTAGCTGAATGTCAAGATAATTCCAATGCCAAATTGGCGGCTAAGAGCATCGCCGCGTTTATATTTATGTGAAAGCGATAAGGCTATTATCAGAGTCACCAAAGCGGTTACTGGGCCTGAATACTTAAAATGCCATTGCGTTTCCATTTTCACGGTTTCTTCGCCGCTACGTCTCAAAATTTCAATTCGGCGGCTTATTTGCTTTGCGCTCATTTCCTCGTGGCTTTGCCTGTCGTTTATTATATCTTCGGGTAAAACGCTGGTTTGCTTGCCTAGCGACATGGTTTTGAATTTATAGGTACTTATATTTCCTTCTGGAGTGAAATATCTTGCTCTGCCATCTAATAAAGTCCAAGAGGTATCGCTCCACTCTATTCTTCTGGCATCGTAGCGGGCAATTGGCTTATTGTTGTTTTGTATAACCATGGAGACTTGCTCTCCTTTTTTTGTTATACCGTTATAACGCTTGAAATACCAATCTGAGTGGTCTGCGCCTATAAATACGAACTGGTTTTTTTCCTTTATTCTTGGGTTTTTTCTTTGCTCCAACCTAGTTTCTGCGATTTCCAGGCGACGGTAGTTTGCATCTGGCAAGATTAGCTCGCCTATTGCGAACAGGGCTATTGTTATAATTACGCCAACAATGAGAACGGGCAAGAGTATTCTAAATGGGCTTCTGCCTGCGCCCTGCATAGCGGAGATTTCCAAATGCCGCGCCATTGCGCCAACGCTGGCTATTGCCGTTAGCATTACTACAACTGGGGTAACCAAATAAACTATATGCGGCAAAAAGTTTAAATAATACTCCACCGTTTGATCCATTCCCTTTGCAAGCCACATTCTAATATTGTCCACAAAATTTATTATTATAAACACCAAAACGCTACCCACAGACAGAAGAGCGAAAGAGCGCAAAAAGTTTCTCAAGAGATAAAAGGTGAATTTCATTAGCTTTAACATAAAAATAGAAAAGTTTCTATATTACCTCCAACCAAAAGGAAACTTATAATGTCAAAAACTTCCCGGCAACGCCCAGCTATCCTGTCAATCCTGTCAATCCTTCTAATCGGGGTCATCGGGGTTCAGACACACGCCCAAACCCTCGCCGTCTTGGAAATAATCCCAAGCATCGAAGATGCCAACCTTACCATCACCGAGTTCCGCCATCTAACCGATGAACTGCGAACCCAAGCACGAGAAGCTCTCCCAAGAGGCTATTCCGTTTTAACGCGAGACAACATAATATCGCTGCTGCCTCCCGAAGAAGAGCAAGCCGAATGCCTCGCCGAAAGCTGTGCCGTAGTTGTAGGTAGAGCAATCGGAGCCGAATACGTAACCCAGGGTTTCGTAGGCCGCTTCGAAGGCATGTTCACGCTTACCATAGAACTTTACGAATCCATGAGCGGCAACATGCTCGGCAGCTTCGTAACCGAAAGCGAAAACGCAAGGGGTTTGCTTGGCACGATACGGGAAAGAGCACCGGGCCTGTTCGTAAGGATGGTGTCTTTGTCTGAACCTTCCCCAACCACTCCCCATTCCCTACTCCCTACTCCCCAAGAAACCCACTCTCCACTTCCTACTCCCCAAAAAACCAGCTCGACCCCACTCTTTGTAGCCCTTACCCTCGATGTCCTCGGCGCCGCTACTATTGGTTTCGGAGTCTATCAAAACACAAACGTAAGCAAGCTTTATGCCGACTACAAAAAAACGCCCGCTAACCAAAGCGAACTAGACGGAAAAAAAGCGGAATTGAAAAAGGTGAATGATGCGAAAACCATACGGAACATTGCTTATGGTGTGGGTGGTGCTTTGCTCGCTACGGGAATAGCGGTGCATATTTGGTTTTAATATCGGAAAATCCTTTAATGAGTTTTCTACATTATCCCTGTTGAAAAAGATATACACCATAATTCTTGCTCTTATAGCCTTATGTGGAGGCTTCTATGCCCTTGTGCGTTTCTCAGGGCTTAATCCAGAGGAATTTTTTCCAAAAACACCTAAAACAACTGTTCATGGAGTTATAGATATTGAAAGAATGCAAAGCCTTTACGATTCTCTCGAATCCATAAACTTTGCCATAAAAAGAGAAGAAGAGAGAAAAGACAAAGATGATAAACGAATAAAAAATCTCAAAGACACGCAGAAAAATCTTTGGGAGCGCATTTTGGCGGCAAGGAACGCCATTAGCAAAGCAAATAATCCCGAAGACGTAAAAGAAGAAAAAAGCGAGTTGATAGATTCTCTTATAAGAGGAATTTCAATAACAGCCGCTATACTCCTTGTTGTAATAATATTTTTAATAATCAAAATAACGCGCCGGTCAAAGGAAGTAGAAAAGGTTACAGAACGGCTAAAAAGCCTGCAGTTTGAGCGTGCTCCACCGCATCCGCGCGGCGGCATGGATGCAAATCAAATTCCAACTCGCTACCGCCCCAATCCTTTGCCGCAAGTAAAACCATACGAACAAAGCGATTCCGCCGACACAAGTACAGTCGAGCGAGCACCAGCAACAACAGAGCAGCCAAAGCTAAGGCCAACAGCAAAGCAAAGAGTAACCGAAGCCGTTCGCAGAATGGCAGAAGCCTTGGCTTCTTTGCGCAAAGACGGCACAGTGAAAACTCAAATTCCAAGCGAGCCAACAGCAATAAGCAATAAACTCACAAAAACGCAAATAAGAGTTCAGAGTTTAAACAACACAAGAATAACGCCGCCTGGCGATGAAACAACCTTCGATCGCAGAGGCAGAGAAAAAAAACAAATTCTAGACTACGCAAGGCAAGGTCGCACTCCATCTGAAATCGCAAAATGGCTGAATTTACCGCGCGATCAAGTTGAAACGGTTATACGTTTAGCAAGAGAAAGAGGCGAGTAATAACTAAATGATAGTGGCTAATGGTCAATGGTCAGTAGCTAGTGGCGAATGGTTAATAGCTAGCGGGGAAAAGGAAGAAAGCCCTAAGGGTAGGGAATTGGTAGCTGATGAGAGAGTTGCTACTCAACTGGATATAAAAAGATTGAAGTTGATAGACGAGCTTTCTCGCGTGATTTTGGAATTGAAGAAAGAGTTTCCGGAACTTGCGCAGAACTTGGCCAAGGCTAGAGATAATATTTCTATAAATTTTAAAAACATTCCTGTTAAAAATTTGATGGAAGTTTTAAATACAATTCAGCAAAATTTAAGCAAGCCGGAATTAAATTCAAGTAAACCGGAATTTACAGAAAATGTAAAAATTTCGGTTAATAATGCAATAAAAATTTTATCGCCAAGCACAGAAATTCCTCCAGAAAACAAATTGATTTTAGCTCTATCGCAAAATGATTTTAAAAGCGCAAATATAGCCATAAAAAACATAATTGAGCCGCAAGCTGCCCGCCCGCCGCAAATCCTGGCCCAGCAATCATTCCAAATAATTCTAAACGCTCTGCAAGAGCTAAAATACTTAGGCACTCCTCGCGAATTGCAAAGCGCGCCGCTTAAAGAATTAGAAAACATAATTCTGCAAAAAACAGGAATTGAAGTTGATAAAAATTTTGTCCAAAAAATACAGGCAACTGTTGGCGAACTTAGCGAAAGGCCTGTTTTCACCGCAAATAATGAACCGGCGTTTTCTCTTTATAAAATCGCAGCAAAAAACGAAACAAAATTTATATTGCAAACATGGCCGGCGAGCATGCAAATTCCAGTCGAAGAACGGGCTTTTTGGCTAAAAACAGAATTGCCTTTCACGCCGCAAACT
The DNA here is from genome assembly GCA_031281155.1 of Candidatus Fibrimonadaceae bacterium. Taxonomy (GTDB): domain Bacteria; phylum Fibrobacterota; class Fibrobacteria; order Fibrobacterales; family Fibrobacteraceae; genus Fibrimonas. The sequence continues at coordinate 2,044 of JAITFT010000117.1, read as the reverse complement.
CTTTCGGTCAGAGACACAATCTTATCTTTTGGCAAACTACCAGAAAGCCCAGAACCCGTCCGATTATTCGCAAACTTCTTGCATGAAGCTTCTTTAAGAACAGAAGGCAGCACGCCAATCACAAAAGAACAAGCAAATCTTTTATGGAGAATAGCCCAAATCCCGCCCCAAGCTCCACCACCACCGTACGGACGCGATTTATCGCGTCCTAGCCAAATCCCTATCCCTATCCCTAGCTCCCCTCCCCAAATCGCTGCTCAAATCCCGCCTCAAATTCCTGCTCAAGCTACGCCTCAGATTCCCGCTCAAGCTCCATCACCGCTGCCGCCGTCGCCGCTGCCGCCGTCGCTGCCGCTGTCGCCGTATGGACGCGATTTATCGCGTCCTAGCCAAATTCTCCCGCAAATCCCCCAGCAATTCTCCGCGCAAATAACGCATACCCTCCTAAAATACCAGCCATTGGGAAACCTCGAAGGCGATTTATTCAAAAATTTACCCGAGCCGATAAAAAAAGAGCTTTTAAGAGAATTGCCAACGGGCAAAACTTGGCAGCCCGAAATCCTGCAAAAAGCCATTGAATACGTTAGCAGAGGCAACGAAGAGATACGCCTTATTTTGCAAAATTTAAAAGAGCAAATCCAATGGACTAGAATAGACCAAGACACGCGCCCCGCAAGCGACAGAGAAAATATATTTTATTTCATGCACGAAGGCGAATTGCAAAAAGGCCGCTTAAAGGTAAAAGACGAGCGAAAAGATGGCGGCAAAAAGCAGCAAGGCTCTTCAATTTCTTTTTCAATAGAAACAAAAACAAAAAATTTAGGCAATGTTCACGCCGATTTAACCCTAAGCAGAAGCATTTTAAATATTCGCTTGCAAGATTCCATTGGCACTGCCGGCGAAGCGGTTGAAAAGGAGAGAGAAATGCTCGCTAGAGAATTAGCCGATATTGGCATTTCGCTTGGTGAATTAATATATGGCAAAACACCGAAAACTCAAAAAATATCCATAAAAACAGAAATCAAAAGCAGCGGCGGGCTAGATGTTAGAGCTTGAACCTGCAATGCCGCTTATAAATGCGCACTGCCATTTGGAACTTTCAAATTTAGAAGGCAAAATGCCCAAGAATAAACCATTCTTCGAGTGGTTAACATACCTACGCAAAGAAACCGAAAGCTGGGCAAAAGAAGATTATCAGGCGAGTTATTTAAGAGGCTTGGAGCTTGCTTGCGCAGCAGGCACAGCGCTTATATATGATGTTGGAAATAAAATGTCTGAACTTCAACACTCTCAAGTTTCAACTCTATCAATGCATGAGGTTATAAAGGAGTTTTTGCCGGAGCCTTGTACTCCGCATTCTATTTATGCTACACCGCCGGAGTTGGTTAAACGGGCTATTAGGCAATGTGTTGGGGCTGGAATTCCTTGGAGCATTCATCTTGCGGAGTTCGATGAGAGTGATAGGTTTGTTGATTTTTTGGAAATTTTTAGCGATGAGATTGAGATAGTGAAAAATGGTTTTGTGGTTCATGGAAATTTTTTGAAGGAAAGCGATTTGAATTTTATGGCAAAAAATAATATTGCGCTTGTGCATTGTCCGCAGAGCCATGAATGGTTTGGGCATAAAGATCCAGATTTTGAAATGTGGAAACATAGCGGCGTTGATATTTGCATTGCAACAGATAGCCTTGCCTCTGCAAGCTCGCTAGATTTAATGGAACAGCTGAAAACTCTGTTTCGCCGCTACCCAAAAGCCTTTACGCAAGAAGAAGCTATTGCGGCAGTAACTACAGTGCCGGCAAAGTATTTAATAAGCTTTTAAATTAGCATCCAGCACTTCTATTGCGTCGCCGTTTTGTTTTAAAATAGCAATGCCTCGCTCGCAGGCTTCTTTTTCAGCGTGTTCATCTATGGAGAAACCAGCAATGCCCAAATAAATCTTATTCTTGGCATATTCAGGGTACAGTATGCGAAAATTTTCAAGCTGCCTATCTGCCAGCTTTTCAACGTCTTCTTTATCTGCCTTGTATTTTATTTCCACAAT
>JAITFT010000111.1 GCA_031281155.1 Candidatus Fibrimonadaceae bacterium | reverse complement strand
GGCGATATCGGGAATTTGCGCCGCTGTAAATGCTACAACATTATAAGCTTCGTTATTCCTGTAGAAGGTATTAAAATTGTGGAAATCACGGCCTGCCGCGCCTATAATTATTACTTTTCTTTGTTTCATGGCTTATCTCCATTTTGAGGAGTAGTATATAGAAAGTTACGCATTGCAGTCTTAGCATTTTCTACATTCCCCCAATGCCTGCACACAACAAAACCTATAATTCCTTAGCGAGCGCAATACGCGAGGTGTTTTCTTATATATCAAGATTCAAAGGCCAGCTTTTCGTGTTGAAAATCGAAGATACGCTTTTAGATAACCCAGCATTCCCCGTGCTTATACGCGATATAGCGCAGTTGCATAGCGTTGGCATAAAAATTTTGATTGTGCCTGGCACAAGAAACAGCATAGATCGTCAGCTGCGCACTTACGAATTGGATTCAAGCTTCAATAACGGAATAAGGCTAACATCGCAAGAGGCTTTGCCATTGGTAGAGCAGGCATCGCTTGGGGCAGCGCAGCGAATACTCTCGTATTTAACGGCAAATGGCATAAACGGTATTCAAGGGAATTGGGTTCAGGCTAGGAGCCTTGGCGTTGTAAATGGCGTTGATTATATGCGTACGGGAAAAATTGAGCGCATTGATTGCAGCATTATAGAAAAGCTTTTGGAAGAAGAATTTATTCCGATTTTGCCGCCAATAGGCTGGAATAAACTTGGCCACGCCTACAACATTTCAAGCACCGAGCTTGCAACCGAGCTTTGCAAATATTTAACTGTTGGTAAATTATTTTTTATAGGAGAAAAAGGAGGGATCCAAACACAGGGGCTTACTCGCGGCAAACTCACCAAGAAACTCGTACTTTCAAACCACGGATTAATATCCGCTTTGGATATTCAGCAAACTCTTGAAATTTTAAAAAACAATCCACAGCTATCCCACGCACAGCGAGATTACCTGGAGAATGCAATCAAAGCCTGCAAAAACGGTGCCAAGCGAGTTCATTTGCTTTCCGGCATTGCGCAAGGAAGCATTTTGCAAGAAGTTTTTTCCAGCCGTGGAAACGGAACAATGGTTTACGCAAACGAGTATTGGAACCTGCGTCCCGCAACCATAGAAGACATTCCAGATATGCTTCGCATTATGCAAAGCTACGTGGAACGCGGGCTTTTGATTTCCAGAAGCCAAGAAGACATTGAAGCTAAACTTGGCGACTATGTTGTTTATGCAGTAGATAACGCAATTCACGGCTGCGGTGCTTTGCACGCATTCAAAAATCACAGCTTTGAAATAGCCGGCATAGCAGTTGGCGCAAACTACCACGATGCAGGCGTTGGCGAAGCCGTGGTGAATTTTTTGCTAGAAAAGGCTAAGAGCAAAAAAGCAAAAAAGCTATTCCTTCTAACAACCCAGGCATCTGATTGGTTTTATACCTTCAACTTCAAAGACGGCACCGCCGAGGATTTACCGAAAGAAAAGAGAGATAGTTACGATAAAGCAAGGAATTCCAAAGTTTTGGTGTTGCGGTAAAAATTTTCTACCTTCCCTCCAATGCTACAAAAAAAAATTGCAGAATTAGCCGAGCAAACAGGCTACTGGGTAGCCGCTGAAGCCCTTGCCTTGCTCAGTATCCCACCCGACCCTTCCCATGGCGATTGGAGCCTGCCTTGCTTTAGCCTTGCAAAAAAACTCCGCAAAGCACCCAAAGCTATTGCCGAAGAATTAGCCGCAAAATTCCCTGCACCCGAAGGCTTTGCAAAAACAGAAGCCCTTAATGGCTATTGGAATTTCTACGCAGATAAAGCGGTTTTTGTTCAAAATACTTTAAATGAAATAAAAGAAAAAGGCTTGGAATTCGGCTTTGCAGAGCAAAAAAACAAAACAGTAGCAATAGATTTCAGTTCCCCAAACATAGGCAAGGAACTCGCATTTCATCACTTGCGCAGCACAATGCTCGGCAATAGCCTCGCATTAATTTTCAAGGCGAGCGGCTACAAAGTAGAGCGAATAAATCACCTCGGCGACTGGGGAACACAGTTTGGAAAATTAATTGTAATATATTTAAGAGGAAATTTACCAACAGATGAACAAACACTTTCCAATTTAACCATCAAAGAATTAAACAAACTTTATGCCTCATTTTCCGTATTGAGCAAAGAAAATCCAGAACTAGAAGCTCAAGCGAGAGATGCTTTTGCGCGCCTTGAGCAAGGCGATGAGTTTTACCGCAAATTATGGGTTGCATTCAAAGAAGCAACGTTAAAAGAACTCACCCGCATTTATAAAATAATGAATGTTGATTTTGATCATTACACAGGAGAATCCTTTTTTGAAGAGCAAATTCCCTCTGTTATAGAAGAGCTGCAAAACAAAGAATTATTGGTAAATAGCCAAGAACGAGACGTTGTTCTCTTAGGCGAAGAAATGCCGCCCTGCCTTATAAAAAAAAGCGATGGTAGCACTCTTTATGCAACACGAGATTTAGCTGCAGCAATTTACAGAAAAAAACAATACGATTTTGAAAAATGCCTTTATGTTGTGGATAACGGGCAAGCCTTGCATTTTAAGCAGGTATTCGCCGTGCTTGAGCGCATGGGTTATGAATGGAACAAAGATTGCGAGCATATTCCTTTTGGTTTGATTCTGCACAAAAACGAAGAAGGCAAGTGGGAAAAAGGAAAAACGAGAACAGGCACGGCAAGTCTTTTAAGAGATGTTATAGAAGCAGCTTCTGCAAAAATTTTAGCGGTAATCAATGAAAAAAATCCGGAGCTCGCAAACAAAGAGGAAATAGCAACGAAAATAGGCATTGGGGCCATAGTTTTTAACGATTTGAAAAATCGCCGTTTAATGGATGTGAAATTCGATTGGGATGCCGCTCTTAGCTTTGAAGGAGCAACGGGTCCTTATGTTCAAAATGCCCATGTGAGATTATGCAGCATTTTAAGAAAGAGCGGAAAAAATACCGCAGAGCTGCAATTCAAAAGCAATGAGTTATTAGACGAAAGCTCTTATGATTTAATAAAAATTTTATCCCGCAAAGGCGAAAAAATAAATGCCGCCTGCGAAAGCAAAGAGCCTTCCATGCTCGCTCAATACTCGCTTGAGTTGGCAGAAGCGGCGCACAAGTTTATACACAATAACAGGGTTATTGGGAGTGCAGAAGAAAACTCTCGCTTATTCTTGGTTTATTGCGCCCAGCAAGTTTTAGAAAGCGTTCTTGAACTGCTGGGAGTTGCAGCGGTTAGGGAGATGTAAGGCTCCTACACAACGCGATTTTTTCTCAGTTTAACGAGCTTCGCTATGCTTTTGTTTAATTCGGTTTCTTTTAATAAAGATTCCAATTCGCAAGGCATGCGCCAGCTCCAGTTTTCCAAACCAATGGTACCGGGCGTGTTCACTCTGTCTGCTTCTGGATTTTTAGAAATGAACTTTTGCGAAAGAGCCATAAAATCTTGCAAAGGCAAAAGCGCAATTAGGCTATTTGCATTGAAAATATTTTTTATAATCAACTCAATATGCTCCGCAGACAAAACCGCAGGTGCTTTGCCGCTTTGACCAATGTGCTTCCAGTATAAATCCTTGTCGAAATCAATCTCGTTCCACAAACCTAAAAGCGTGGACGAATCGTGGTTGCTCGTTGTGCAAACCGAAAGCCTTGGATATTCGGCAACCGGAATATAAGGCTGATCTTCCTGCTTCCAGTCGCGGCTCCACCGCTCTACCCTAAGCGATAAAATCCCTAAATCCTGCAAAACTCCCGGAACGCAATCTGGCACTGCTCCCAAATCTTCTGCGCATACAAGCATATCGGTTTCCTTTGAAAGCACGCTCAATAGCTTATGGCCGTTTTTGCCCCACAAGCCTTCTTGCTTCGCTTCGTTGTTTTTTATAACGCTTTTAATGGCTTCTATTTCATGTTCGGGCAGTGTGAATAAAACAGGAGCATTGTACCAATACCAGTACGGATAAAGAATTTCTTCTGTGCTGCTGGGCACGAATACTCTATTCCAATAGGCGTTTAGCAGAGCGTCTTTGATAAGCTGCTCTTCGTCTGAAAAGATAATTGCGCGTTCGGAGCGGTATTCCTGCCGCAAATTATAGCGACCCGGCGAGCATTGCAGTGCTTCGAAATATTTTGCTTTTACTTTTTCGGTTTCAAACCCAAACCAGTTTTTAAGCTGCTCTTCGCTAAAATTCGGCGA
>JAITFT010000210.1 GCA_031281155.1 Candidatus Fibrimonadaceae bacterium | reverse complement strand
ATTTTTGACTTTGACGGAGAAATGCAGGAGGGCGCTATGCCAGACAATAAAAAAGTTCTTATTAAAGCATGGGCAATTTTACATAAAGATGAGTTAAGTGCAAATTGGATTTTAGCTTCCAGTAATGAGTCTATTATTAGGATAGAACCCTTAAGGTAGTTTATGAAACATTATTATGATGAAAAGGTTAATGATTATGTAACATACATTTCTGATGTTATAGACGTTGTTGCCGTTAGTCCTTTAGAGGATTATCTATTGCAAATAACTTTTTCGGATAATGCTGTGAAAATTTACGATGTAAAGCCTCTGCTTGATAAAGGCGTTTTCAAAAAGTTGAAAAATCCTTTTGTTTTTAAAAAAGCGTATGTTGATTACGGAACGGTTGTATGGGAGAACGGAGAAATAGACATTGCGCCCGAGACTCTGTATGATAACGGATTAGAGTAAGCTAAAATTCTGCGGGAACCAGTGAGGTGTCTTGATAAACGCCGGTTTTTTCGCTTGGGGAGTGGCTAGTGTAGAAACATATGGCAAATTATTTTCTATATTCAAGCATAATATTTGATGTAGCAGGAGCATAAAAAGTGAAATTTAATTCGCTGGTAAAACAAATAAATAATGTGCAAAAAACATTGCAAGCGACCGCAGAGCATGCAATAAATATTTCTCTTACTATTCGTAATTGGCTAATAGGCCATTACATCGTTGAATTCGAACAGCATGGCGAAGATAAGGCTAAGTATGGTACAGGATTGTTGCAAAAACTGGAACAGAAATTAAAAACAAAAGGAATGATAGAGCCACGATTTAGAGAATTTCGCCGTTTTTACTCTGCATATCCACAAATAGGAAATGAAATTCGACGGACAGTGTCCGTCGAATTGGGCACTGCAATTTCCCAGACAGCGTCCACCGAATTAGAAGCGGTCCCCGCAAAAACACTCTTACATAAATTACCATATTCTCATTTGCTTTTGATTTCTAGCATAGAAGAGCCATTAAAACGCAATTTTTATGAAATGGAATCAATTAAAGGCAACTGGTCTTTCAGGGAATTGGAAAGGCAAATAAATTCTCTTTATTTTGAACGAAGCGGATTATCCAAGAACAAGAAAGCATTGTCTAATTTAATTAACAAAAAAGCCATGCAATTACAGCCAAGCGATGTCATAAATACTCCTGTGTCGTTGGAATTTTTAGGATTAAATGAAAAAGCATTAATAACAGAAAATGATTTAGAACAAGCTATTTTAGATAACTTGCAAAAATTTCTTTTGGAAATGGGATATGGCTTTTGCTTTGAAGCTCGGCAAAAGCGAATTTTGATTGATGATGATTATTTTTATGTAGATTTAGTATTTTACCATAGAGTTTTAAAATGTCATTTTATAGTAGAATTGAAGACGGACAAATTTAAACACGAATATGCTTCGCAGTTGAATATGTATTTAAACTATTTTAAACATGAAGAAATGACAAAAGGAGATAATCCGCCTGTAGGTTTGCTTTTGTGCACTGAAAAAGGAAATACTCAAGTAAAATATGCTTTAGCAGGGTTGGATAAAAACATTTTTGTAAAAAAATATTTGATAAAATTACCGAATGAAAAAGCCATTAAGGAATATATTTCAAAAGAAATTGGAATATGGAAGGGAGTGGCTAATGGGGAGTAGACTCTTTGCGTTTTCCATGCTCCACAAACAATGCGTGATATTCCTGAAATACTTCCACAGATGGCTTCAAGCCATCCATAAACCATTTTCGCAAGGTTTCATAATCGGTTTTTTCGTCAAAAAGCCCAAAAACAGCAAGCGTTCTTTTTGTGTAAGTATCTATAACAAAGGTGGGCAAATGAAAAGCGTACAGCAAGATAGAATCAGCGGTTTCTCTGCCAACGCCTTTTGTTTTTAGAAGATTGCTGCGCATGATTTCTAACTCAGAGTTGAGGCACCTATATGTTTTTGGGAATTGAAAAGCACTTGTAAACCATTCTGCGATATTTTTTAGGTAAGCTGTTTTTTGGTTTCTGTAACCTGCTGGGGTTATTAGAGTTGCAATGATTTCGCTATCTGTTTTCAAAATTTTTTCCGGGGTGTCTATTTTTGCTGCGAAGAGGTTGCTTAGGGCTTTTTCTACTTGCAGCCAAGAGGTGTTTTGGGTTAGAATTGCGCCCATGCAAACTTCAAATTTGCCTTTTCTTGTTTTTGGAATCCCAAACTCATTCGGATGATAACCCTTCTCTTTACATTCACTCCTAACAGGCCACCAACCCTGCGGACCATAAAGCTTAAATAATTTTTTGTAGAGTTGCTGAGGGGTCATTGAAACAAATTTTTTACTTCGAAGTTCCATAAATATTATACCATGCTCTTTGGGAGAATAATTTATATGACGGGCGTTTACCCTCCTTTTCTGGAATTCCTATCGGTAAAAATCCAACAACGATATAATCCGCGGGAAGATTTAAGAGAGTTGCTATCTGCTTTTGTGTTTCTGCGCTTTCAGTTATCTGGCCTTCAATCCAACAACTTGCATAACCGAGGGCTGTAATTGCAAGCAACATATTTTCAATAGCGGCGCTGTAATCCTGTATATTAAAATATACATCTGCATAACCGGGTATTTGCTGAGTTAAGATGCAAATTCCGGCAGGAGCGGTTTTGCCTCCAAAACCATTTTTCTTTATCAAACTTGTTATAGAATCAAGAGTTTGCTGATCATCCAATCCAATAAGCGATGTTGTCTGTTTGTTGCAACCAGAAGGGGCGGCAAGACCGGCCTTAATTATTTTTTCCAAGTCTTCACGTGGAACAGGCGTATTTACATAAGACCCGCGATAGCTGTATCGCTTTTGTATACATTCAAAAATATCCATAGCTTATACCTCCGTTGGCAATTTCTCACCGAAAAATACAAATTTTTGACCCTAAGAAAAAAAATCAGTTTTTCTTTACTTTCGTAGCTCCATAAATATTATTTCAATGTTATCAGATGTTTTTTGCCTTTTAAATTCTTTATATCCATGTTTTCCATACAGATGTAAATTCCTTTTGCTTTTGCTGCTGGTAAACAGTTCAAAAGTCTTATTTTGAAAGTATGTTTCGATTTCATTCAACAATTTTGTTCCATAGCCTTTGTTTTGGCTGCTGGGATGTACTATTAATTTGCCAACAAAAACACGGTCATTTTCTACATACGCGCGTACAGAACCAACAATTTCATCGTTTTCGATTAACTTCAAAACAATACTTTTATCAAATTCCTTTTCAAGCTCGTCTAACGTCTGCAAAAGAGGCTGAATAGAATAATTATTATGTATTTTGGCCTCGCTCAGGTATGCCAATTTCTGCAAATCCAATATTTTGGGTAAATCTTCAAAAATTGCTTTTGTTATTTTCATAAGAATAAGTACATCCTTTTGTACGGTGTCCATTTACAGCCAGGCAACCCCATCATAATACAAAACTTCCGGAGCAATATCTATTTCGCCATCTAGCCACACTGGAACGCCATGGTCAAGCGAAACTTTTGAAAAAATCTTTTTATCTTTCAATGGTTGAAAAGCCGGAAAATCTAATTGTAAAGAAAAATCGTAAACTTTTATTTCCCCATTTATAAACTCAGCTTTAAGTTTATAATCATCCATGTAACAAATAGATATAATTTTATGCATAACTACCTCAACGGCTCTATTTTGTCAAAAGGAATTTTTTGGACAGCTTTATTCCAAGCAGCATACAACTCTTCTTCATGTATAGCAAGCCAAGCTAATAACAATTTACTCTGTTTTGACGGCAAGTTTCCACCAAGAAACTCTCCATCTATAGCTACAGTTGCTTCGTATTCGTTGTAATAAACATGAATATGGGGTTTGTTGTGCTGTTTGGTATCATCATACAGCATTTTTATAACTATATTAAAAAAACGGCTTAATTCAGGCATAGCAATAAATATACAAATTTCCTAAGAAAAAAACGGTGAATTTTCACTGTGCGTTTTTCTATATTCAAAGCTATGCTACAAGCCAGTAAAAAAATGCAGCTTGCAATTATAGCCGTAATTTTAACGTTCTCAACGGTTTTTGCCGAGCACTCCGATTCATTTATAGTGGTTATTCCCAAGCGTTCTAGCCCTACAGAAAATTTTACCCCGCTCGAAAGGCTTGGGACTTGGTATTTAAACGCTATCCCAGGCTTAGGCTCCCTCCTTGTTATGAATGACTGGACAGGTGCGATTACTCATTGGGTGCTTGGCGGCGGCGGAATAGCATTAATGATTGCCGGCAGTGCTAACACAGAAGAAAAATGCACAGCATATACTCTTATGGATGACCCAAATAGCAAAATAGAAAGATGCTCTACCAACATTACCAAAGTCGGCTCTAATCTTATAGATGCTGGGCTTATTATGTGGCTTTCGTCATACTTGGTATATAATATTTATCGTTCCGTAACTTATAACAAGCCCGGGAGCATAGCTTACAACAAATACGGAGATTTTAATGTGGCGATTTTACCTAATAGACATGGGAATATTAATACATTTTTAATGTACAACAAGGCATTTTAACGGAGGCAAGAGGTTTTATGAAAATCAGCCGCTTTTTTTTAATTATTCTTTTATTGCTGGTTATTTCCTGCGACACTGCTTACTATGGGCCCGCTTTTGTTACAGTAACCAATAACAGCGAGCATAATATTACCAGAGTGATGGTTGGAGATGTAGATGCGAACTTAACTATTGTGAATGAAGCAAGTAATGAATTAATTGCCAAGAGCGGCGGTTCAAAAACTTTCGAAGTAAGCGGTAAAAATATACCGGGAAAGTTTATCGTTTGCGTGGAGGCGGAAGATACTTCGGAGCCTATGTGCACTGTAAGGTTTGCATTGCGTGAAAGCGATAAAATATTCTTTACCTGGGGCGGTGATAACAGTTCTGTATGGCAGTCAAGGTAAGCTCGTATATGCTACGCTTGATTCCGCATGCCTTTTATTGTTTGGCTCTTCCGATGATCGATTGTGAGAATTTTCACTGTGCGTTTTTCTATATTTATGCGTATGTCGCCTGCTGTCAAAGATTTTTTAGTTTATGTAATTGAGCTTTGTGCCGAAAGATTTTTCGGCGGCAATAAAACTGTTGCATATAATAACTTAAAAAAAACGGATCAACTTTCTTTTTACAAAGAAACCTACGACACTTCGCATACGCTGTCCTCTGAATACATCTTGGAAGAAATAAAAGAAACGTTTGCGAAATGTGGAATTGCTTTATGATTTTATATCATGGTTCATTGGAGATAATAGAAGAGCCTAATCCTTTTATCGGAAGAAAAAATGTAGATTTTGGGCAAGGTTTTTATTTAACTGACCTACGAGAGCAAGCTGTTCGCTGGATCAATCGTAGAAAAAGACAGGCATCGCAGAAAAAAGGTTTTTTAAACATATACGAATACACAGAAAATTCAGATTTAAAAATCAAGAAATTTAACGGCTATTGCGAGGAATGGCTGGATTTTGTTATTCTTAATAGAGCAGGCAGTGATATTCCGAAAAATATGGATTACGATGTTGTTATTGGAAACGTAGCCGATGACGAAGTGATTGTTGCAGTGGATAGTTATATTGAATCTCTCGCAAAGGGCAGGGCAACTAAAAATACCAAACTTGCGTTGCTAGATGAGCTTTCTTTTTCTTATCCAAATAATCAATATGCTTTCAAAACGATTTTGTCTTTAAATTTCCTGAAATTCATTAACTCTGAGGCTTTTCAATGAAAGACACAGCTCTTGTTAGAATGACTATTAACGAAATAGCGAAGCAAAAAAATGTATCTTTGGATATGGCTTTTGATTTATTTTACAATTCAAAAATTTGCGAAATGTTAAGCGATAGGGAAACCGGACTTTTTACATACGCACCGCAAGATTTGGCTAAGATGGCGATAACTAATGCTATCTTTTAGTTAGAATCACATCATCGCCCTGTAAACATTCACTTTGCTTATTCCGATTTGCATTGCTATTTCCGTTCTGCTCTTGCCCGCTTTCAGCAAATCTTCTATCTGTTTTCTAAAACCCGCATACTTTCCTCCTCTCGGTCTCCCCAATTTTTTACCTTCGGATTTCACCCTCGCCAACGCTTCTTTTGTTCTTTGCGAAATCAAAGTTCTCTCAACCTCAGATACCAAACCCAGCCCAATGGCTAGCACCTTGCTTTGCAAATTTTGCCTAAGGCGGTAGCCGTCTTTTATGGTCCAAACCTGGCAGTTCTTGTTTAGGCATGTATTTAAAATACCCATAAGCTCCAAAATATTTCTGCCCAAGCGAGAAATCTCCGTGGATATAATTATATCGTTTTTTTTGTTCTTTTAAGCAGCGCTCCCAGCTTTCGCTTTCGAAGCTCTTTTTGAGAACTAATGGTTTCTGTAACCCATTTGTCAATAGAAATACCGCTTTTTTGAGCGAAATTCGCTATCTCAAACCTCTGATTTTCAACATTTTGCTGGGTAGTTGAAACCCTTATATAACCGTATACCATCGGGTAAATATAGGAAAAAAGGGTGAGTTTCAAAAAAGGACCTTTTTTTGATACGCTCCAAATATAGAAAAAAACGGCG
>JAITFT010000080.1 GCA_031281155.1 Candidatus Fibrimonadaceae bacterium | reverse complement strand
AAATGGCTGTCTGTAATAGGCTGGGGAATTCCGGCAATAATTATTTCTTCCTTAGTTTATATAGGCATTTCGCAAGGAGCCGACAAAGTAGCCGATTCCATCACGCTTTGGCTGCTTTGCACTGGAGTTCTGGCTGCTATTGGCACCGCTTGCGCACTTGCGCACCCCTTTGCAATATTGGCCGCTTTGTTTTTGGCGCCGCTAACAGGCTTAACGCCTGTTGTAGGCGTTGGAATGTTCACAGCATTTATTCAAGCCTATTTTTGCCCGCCCAGGGTTTTTGAAATGGAAACCGTTATAGAAGATGTTTGGAAACCCAGCCGCTGGTGGAAAAACAGATTTACAAGAGTAATTCTGGCTTTTATAATGCCAGGTCTTTTCGCTGCTCCGGGTAAATTTATATTCTTTGCGAAAATAGGCCAAACTATTAGCGGCGGGTAAAATTTTTCTACATTACCCCCCATGAAAGTCATTGGAAAAAATGGCGAAAGCTTAGACATTATGGCCCTGAACTTTGGGCCAAGCCACAACGCTACGCACGGCTGCTTGCGTTATTTGACTGCTTTGGATGGTGAAACGATTTTGGCGAGTGTTGGCGAAATAGGCTACCTGCATAGGGGCTTTGAAAAAATGGCCGAACAAGGCACCTGGCAAATGGTGCTGCCCTATACAGACCGCTTGAATTATTGCTCTGCAATCCTTAATAATGTTGGTTACTGCAAAGCCGTGGAAAAAATGCTCGGCGTAGAAATTCCCGAAAGAGCAAAGGTTTTGAGGGTTATAGTCAGTGAACTTTCAAGAATTTTTGACCACTTTGTCTGCGTTGCAGCCGCCACTGTGGACTTGGGTGCTTTGAGCAATTTCTGGTATTTTTTCGATTCACGAGAAGAAGGTCTGGTGCTTTGGGAAAAACTAACAGGGGCAAGGCTCACAAACTCATATTCAAGAATTGGCGGCTTGTATAGAGATACCTACGAAGGCTTTGAAGAAGACGTAAAAAAATTACTCAAAATGTGCGAAGAAACTCTCAGCGATGTTCACAAACTCTTGGATAATAACCGCATTTTCTTAGACCGCACAACAGATATAGGCATCATCAGCCAGGAAAGAGCCTTGGCTTGGGGTTGGACAGGGCCATGCCTGCGAGCAACCGGCGCAGCATTCGATTTGCGCAAAGACGAACCATACTACGACTACGAAACCTACGACTGGGAAATTGTAACCGGAACAAGAGGCGATGTTTACGACCGCTTGATGGTGAGGCTTGTGGAAAGCGAGGAATCCATTAAAATAATAAGGCAGGCACTAAAGCGGCTAGAGCCCGGGCCTGTGAATATAGACAACCCAAAAATCAGAGTGCCGGAACGTGAAAAAGTTTATCAAGATATGGAATCCTTAATTTGCAATTTCAAAACCGTATCAGAAGGAATTCGTATTCCTGCCGGTGAGTTTTACGATTCGTCGGAAGCTGCAAACGGAGAGCTTGGTTTTACATTAATTTCCAATGGAACGGGGAAACCCTGGCGAGTAAAGGTGCGGCCGCCTTGCTTTACGCAATTCGCCGCATTCCATGAACTTGTAGAAGGCGGGCAAATTGCAGATTCAATTGCTGTGCTTTCAAGTATAAATATAATAGCAGGAGAACTAGACAGATGATGAACTTTGCAGAATATAACGCAAGGCTTTGCAACAAAGATTTGCAGGAATACTTTCAATACCTGCTTTTGGAGCGGCAAGAATCACCGCAAGATGAAAACATCAAAGACACTATTGCCGAAATTCAAGGTATTACCATTCAAGGCAAGCTCAATGGAGAAACGATAATTGAACTTCGAGAGCAAAACAAAGTTGCCGCAGATTTGGCAGAGCAAGGAAAAATAGAAGAAAGCCTGAGTTTGATCCAGCAAATTCTCATCGCTTATCCAGAGCATCATTCTGCATATTACACGCTTGGCATTATATCTTTTCAGCAAGGAAATTTCGCAGAAGCTCTCGATTGCTTTAAACAAGCTTTTGAATACAACTCGTTTTTTGTAGATGCATTTTTGAGAATTTTCGATTGCTCGGTTTGCCTGGGCGATACTTCTGAGCTTGGCGATATTTTGAATAAAGCTTTGGTGTTGCTACCCAATGACCCAGAACTTTTGGAAGCCAAGAAACATTTAGAAGAAGGTTCTTACCCAGAGCGGCTTGCGCAATATGTAACAGAGAAAGACGAAGGCGCTAAACTAAAAAAGGAATTGCTGAAACTTAAAGATATGCTTGAAAGCGGAAATTCTGAAGAAGCGTTGGAAAAAATAAAAGGATTAGTGTAAAAATGCAAATAGCCCTTGAATTAGTGCCGAAAAATTTGGATTCCTTTTTGGAAGAATCAAAATCGCATATAGATCATTTTCCAAAAATAACCGCTATAAATATTCCAGAAATCAGGAGTGTTGAAATAAAAAGCTTTGAGGCATCTGAACATTTGCTGAAAAACGGCGTTGCGGCAATTCCGCACTTTAGGCTTATAGATCGCAGCCTTAGCGATTTGGAAAAAATGATTGAAAAGTTAATTCCGCTTGGTTTGAAACAAACGCTTTTAATCAGCGGCGACCCTCCTGTTGATATGCCGAATTTTGTTCCGAGCGGCGTAAAAGCCCCAGAGGCTATTAAGTACATAAAAAGCAAATTTCCGCAATTAAAGGTTTATGCCGGGCAAGATTCTTATCGCCAGTCTTTTAGAAAAGAGTTGGATTATTGCAAAGAAAAGCTAAATGCCGGCGCAGACGGCTTTTTTACGCAGCCATTTTTTTCAGAAGGAATTTTAACCCAATGGCTTGAGCAGTTGCCTGAAACAGAAATGTGGATTGGGCTTTGCCCTGTTACAGGGCAAAATTCACGCAACTATTGGGAAACAGTTAACCAGGTAGTGTTTCCGCCAAATTTTAAATTCAATTTAGAAGGAAACTGCATTCTAGGCCGGCGAATTTTAACGCTCGTAGAAGCAGCAAAAAAAGACGCATACTTAATGCCCATCACGGTTTCTGCAAGCAAGTACTTGCATGCTTTAAGGGCGTTTTAAAACATACCCCGTATGTCCGCTTGGGTAGCTTCCTCGCAAGTGCGCTACGCCAACTGAAAAATGCCCTGTGCTTATGGTAAAGCCAAAGCCAAGCACGGGACCTGGGTATGCAAAAGAATTATAAACTCCGAAATAACCCAAAGCGATTTGCTGGTAAATGCGAAAATTCACGTTCTTCTCTTCATTTATTGGCAACTCCACTCCGAATGAATAAAGCGAGCTAAAATTTGCTTCACAAGCCAAAGCCCAGGAAAAAAGCGGAGCGCTGTTTATTATATGCATAAATTGAAAAAAGGAAAGCTTTGCCCAATCTTTGTAAAAAAAATCTGTTCCTAGGGAAATTTTATGCTCTTGCCAAGAACTGTACCCAGGAATCCAATGCAAATTAGCAGTTTCGTGCAAAGAGAAGGACAAAAAATCAAAAGGCTTAAAGGCAATGCCTCCCGAAAACTCAAGCTCTCTGTAGATAGAATCCAAAGTTGCGCTCCCAAAACCTGCCGCAACCAAAAAACGCCCATCGCTCCACGCTATATCGAGTTTGCCGTTGTGAAAACCCTCAAAAGGCTCCGCATAGCGAAAAGCAAATTCTCGCCTTTTTTGCACCTGCCAATGCTCCTCGCTATCCCATATCGCAGGATTATTTATGGAAGGCAGCGTTACAGCATAGCAATTAAGGGCGAACAATAAAAGCAGCCGTTTCATCTATTCCATCTCCCTGCACGTGAATAAAGCATGGCCCGTTTTGGCATTTTCTCCACTCTGGAATTTCAATCCAGGCAGCATTTACCTCCTCAATGCCAAGCGTTCTTCTCATTATGCCAACACCGCCTCTATCTATTAACCTAAGCTCAACAGGTTTTTCGGAATTTATACTCACCCTCAGCTTTGTATTCCTCTTTGAGCGCTTCAAAACACGCTCCGCTATATGCAAAGCTTTTGTTTGGCCGCTTGAAACCCTCGGCACAAAACCCGGGCTAATTCTTTCCATGCTTGGGCATATTATGGGGCGGTTCACAGCCCTCCCCCACATCACGGAATCTAGCTGGATCCCGTTGTAGCAAAGCCGCAAGGTATCGTTTGTGTTTCTCAATGCAGCAATAGGCACTTGATAAACCGGTATTTCATCGGTCTGCAAAAAATCCACAAGATCTGTGCTATTCCTTGTTATTAAAACGGAACTTTTGCCTCTAATTGAATCTGCGCTGTTCAGCGGAGCCCTTTTGCAATCCGAAATTCCATTCAGCGGAAATGCGCGCATAGTGCGGTTCGTAATTTCAAACCACTCCGGAATGCCATGCCCTGGGCACGGCGCAACCTCCGATACATAAAGCGGAATTTCTCCGTAAATGGAAAGAATGGAATCTAGCGTTAGGGCATTGCCTGAACCCTGCATGGAACTGCTGCTGGACAATACCCACTCGCCGCCATCATTTTTCCTAATCACCATTCCGGGCCTTGGAACGGGCAGGTATGCGGTGTCGCGGCAGGCTCCAGCTCTCAAATTCCACACGGTTGCGCGCGTGTTTGGAAGCATTCTCCCCGTTAAGGGCAGGCATAATAAGCCATCTTTTTCGGGGCAAGCGGCGGGAGCCCCTCTGTGCAGCAAAAGCTCTGTGTAAAAGGAATTAGACGGAACATGAATGGAAAAGCCATTGAATTCGTCTAGTTGAAAGTATATGGTGTCCCAGGGGACAATGGGGCTTTCCCATTTTACCATAAAATATTCTCCTTCTGCATCTGGCACGTGCACAGGATGCGGAAGAAACTCCGTAAAGTAGGGACATTCCGGCAATAAAGCAAGTGCCGCCCCCAGTATTAAAGGGTTCATAAAACTCCAGGAAAAATCAGTATTTACTCAACAGAGTACTGATCTGATAGCATATAATAAATTGGATTCACCGGGGCTCCGTTGAACCATACTTCGTAGTGAAGATGACTCCCTGTTGCGCGACCTGTGCTTCCCATGTAGCCTATAATGTCAAATCTTTTAACCATTTGCCCTTCTTTGGCGAATGGTTTTATCATGTGGCCATAGCGTGTTTCAATGCCATTGCCGTGATCTATAATAACATGTTTCCCTAAGGTTTCGCTGTTTGCGACTCTTTCTATTCTGCCGTTTGCAGAAGCGCGAATGGGTGTCCATTTTGGTGCGGAAACATCTACGCCATAGTGCATTTTCCCCTTTTCGCCGGTAACAGGGTGAGTGCGAGTGCCAAAGGGCGAGCTTAGGTAGCCCTCTGATGGCCAAATTGAAGGTGTATGCTGTAATTTTCCGTGTAATTGTTCCATATAGAGCTGCAGGCTCAGGTATGAATTGTGAGTGCGGTCGATTTTTGCTTCTGTACGGCTAATTCGGTCGGCCATGGAAGATTTTAGCCTCTTTAGGGAGGAAGCAGAGCGAACTAGCAGACTATCTGGAAGCACAGGCCCGCCGAAACCCATTTCTTTCATGCTGGTATCTGGCACTGCAAGCCCTAATTTTGCATACATAAGATCTTCGTTGCCGTATAGTTGCGATATTGTTGTATTTATGGTATCTATGCTTTTATTCAAGCTTTGGAACCTGCTATACAATAGATTTCTTTGTTCTCTGGCGGCTTCTGTGAAATGCTGGTATGTCCAGTAAGCGAATATATTTACAACTAAAACAAGCAAAAGGAACTGAACTACCCTTTTAAGCACGCCTATACATGGCAAAAGCACTTTAGGAAAACTCAGGTATATTGAGACCGGTGAACCTTCTAAGTTAATATGTGCGCGAACTAATTTCATAAAAATAACAAGAGGTATAATATAGAAAATTTTAAGAGAAATAACAAGGGCTTTTTTCAAAAAACTTTTTTTATTTGTTTTTACCTTGACAAAAAGGCAAAAAAATTCTAAATTTAAGGCTTGAAACATTAAACGGAGAGCCAATGCCCTGCGGAAGAAAAAGAAAAAAAAGAAAGATTGCAACCCACAAGCGTAAAAAACGCCGTCGTCGTGACCGCCATAAAAAGAAACGCTAACGTGGTTATTGCCACGGGTAATGCTGGTAAGGTTAAGGAGTTTCGCGCTATCCTAAGAGATAGCGCTTTTTCCTTTTTTATGCCAAAAGACTTGGGATTCTCAGAAGAAGTAGAAGAAACTGCCAACACATTTAGGGGGAATGCCGAGCTTAAGGCACAGGCTGTTTGGGAATATGTTTCCAAAACACACCCCGATTACTGGATTGTGGCAGACGATTCAGGCCTAGAGGTTAGAGCCTTGGGTGGAAGCCCTGGCGTGCATTCGGCCCGCTATGCTGGCGTGAATGCCAGCGGCAAAGACCGCTATACAAAGCTCCTAAAGGAAATGGAAGGCAAAACCGATCGAAACGCAAGGTTTGTTTGCTGTTTATGCTTAATCAGGCAAGGCAAAGTGGAATTTTTTGAGGAAGAAAGCAGGGGCAGCATTTTAACCGAGCCTAGGGGCGAAGGTGGTTTTGGCTACGATCCTGTGTTCTTGCCAGAAGGCTACGAAAAAGGCTTTGGCGAAATGAGCGAAGAGGAAAAAAACAAGCTTAGCCACAGAGGAAGAGCCATTGAAAGTATGCTAGGCAAGCTTTACTCGGAAGGTTTCGGATGACTTCTTCATGGAATAATGCCATATGGTGCGCCATAGACGAGCTTAAATTCCTTTTTAACGAAAATTATTTTTGCATTCATTTAGGCATAGATGAAATTTTCCTTGCTTGCGAAGAAAGGCTTTATTCGCTCGGAGCATCGGAAAGAGAGGCAAGGATAAGGCTTTTCGCTCTTGCTTTGTATTGCAGTAAAACGTATCCTGCAGCATTTTGGGAAACTGCTGCGCGCGCACGCTTTGCGCTTGATTCTTGGCACTTTCATAAACTTGCAAAAACGCTTATTAAGGAAAATAATCATGCTTTTGTAGTTTTTTGGGCGGTGCTGAGGTGTTCTTTGGCTAATTCGCTATCAAGCGATATTTATCTCGATTTAGAACAGGAGATGAGGGATAAGGCCTTGGAAGCTAGCCAGTCTATTGCCGCTGCCCCGCGCGCGTTCGGGAGCGAAAAGGGTGCAAAGAAAATGTGCCCCCCCCCCCATACACTTATTGTCTGAACCCCGATACCCCCGATTTTTTCGATTTTCCCGATTTTTCTTCATTCATTTTTAACCGCAGGAGTTTGTTATGAGCAAGCTTAAATTTATATTCAAAAATATTTTCATCCTGTCAATCCTTGTAATCGGGGGTATCGGGGTCCAGGCATGCTCCAACGATCACCCTGCCATTGACTTTGATACGCCGTGGCTGGATGTTTCTGCTGAGTCCAGCAGTTCGGCTGAGGAGCCGAGCAGTAGTTCTGCGGAAATTTTGAGCAGCAGTTCTGCGGAGCCTAGCAGCAGTTCGGTGGAATCAAGCAGCTCTGTTGAGGCATCGTCTTCAAGCGGCGAGGTGAGTAGTAGCTCGGTGGAATCAAGCAGCTCCGTTGAGGCATCGTCTTCTAGCGGCGAGTTGAGCAGTAGCTCTGTGGAAGCAAACAGTAGTAGCTCTGCGGTTTCAAGCAGCAGTTCTGGTCCTTTGTGCGGCACGGCTCACTATGATCCTGAAACACATTTCTGCCATAACAATCATACTGCTTTTGCCAAATGCGACGGGCAGACATACAATCCCGTAACGCAGAGATGCCATGTTGGCGTAATTCAAACGGAATGCGTAAGCAATTGGTTTAACGC
>JAITFT010000108.1 GCA_031281155.1 Candidatus Fibrimonadaceae bacterium | reverse complement strand
ATGTCTGCTAAGCGAGCTTTTATCTAGAAAAACAACAGTAGTCAGCGAAACAAAAATTTCAATAGACCCATACCAGCGCAGACTTTACGAAAACGAACCGGAAAATTTGGAACTTCGTTCGCTTTTTGCGGTTATGTCACCTGCATATCATAATTCCTATCCCATGGCCATTGTGCTGGAAAGCAAAAATAACGCCGTAGTTTCCAGAGTAGATGCACTAATGCTGAATTACATAGCTGCCTGCGTTTCGGTTAAGCTCTCTGATATTCAAGAAAAGAATTTTTCCATAAAAAAAAGAGAAGATGAGCTTATAGCCATAAATGTAAATGGTTTAGGCGAGCTTTTTAATTATTTTAAAACAGAGATAGATAATTTGAGGCAAAGCGAAGAAGGTCTCGGTATTTTGTTTCTGAAATGCAAACTTCCAAACGAAGAGAACAAAGCATTGAATTACGGAAAATTTTTAAATGTTTTAAAAGATTTAAAAAAAGCTTTGAATGGAAATTTGGCAATGCTCGGAAACGGAGAATTTGTATATTCCATGAAGGTAACGCTTAGTGAAGATACCTTTAAATCGCTTGAACAGCAAATAGTCACAAGCGCAAAGAGTTCACTTGCCGAAGATGGCTTAGATCTTGTAAGTCACAGTATTTGGCTGAATAAAAACAGGATTTCGGAAATAGAAGAAAAATATGGGCATAGTTGCGATACCATGTTTAGAATTTCAGTTATGAATAAATTTTTAGAAATGTCTGGGGCTTAAAATTGTTTGGCGTTATAGATTGGCTAGTGCTTGTGGCATATTTGGGCATATCTATTTCCATAGGTTTATGGGCAGCTCGCGGCAATTGTTCCTTTAGCGATTATATGATTGGCGGCGGCACCATGCCGTGGGTCGCTATTGGCATAAGTTTAATAGCAACCTCTGTTAGCACAACAACAATGCTCGGCGTTCCAGCAGACGTTTTCGATGCCGACATGACCTTGATAATGACAAATATAGGGAGTTTTCTCAGTATTCTGATTGTTGGCTGGATCTTTATTCCGCGCTTTAGAAAAAGCGGAATATTAAGTGCCTATGAGCTTTTGGAAAAGAATTTTTCACGCTCGGTTCGCAGAGTTGCCGCTGTGTTTTACTCCATGCATTTGATTTTGCGAACAGGCATTCTAATGTTTGCGCCATCTATAGTCCTCTCCTCAATTTTGGGAATTCCGGTTTGGGTGGCGATTTTAATATCTGCGGTGGTGTCAATTTTATACACGTGGCATGGCGGTTTTAAGGCTGTTGTTTGGACTGATGTTATGCAGTTCCTCGTATTTTTCGGCGGAGGGCTTTTTGCGCTTTTCGTTTTGGTAAACGGCATTGGCGGTTTTAGCGAACTATCTTCGCTTGCAAAGGAGAGCGGTAAAAGCAACTGGTTTAACGCCTCTATGGATCCTTCCAATGCGAGGACTTTGCTTTCCATTGGCATTGTGTATGCAGTTTTGGAGGTTGCCATAAGAGGTTGCGATCAGCAATTTGTGCAAAGATATTTAAGTTGCAAAGATGTTCGGGCAGCAAATAAATCTAGCATTCTTTCAATGGTTTTAGGGCTTTTGGTTTCGCTTTTATTTTATTGGCTCGGAGCGGCTTTGTTTGTTTATTACAAAATAAAGAATGTCAGCGAACTGCCGGAAAATTTAGGAGTTAACGAAATTTTTCCGCACTTCATTGTTAATGGTTTGCCGAGCGGTTTAACCGGGCTGTTGGTTGCCGCAATTTATGCCGCAGCGATGAGCAGCATTTCAAGCGCTGTCCATGCTTTGAGCAACACAATGGAGAAGGATATTTTGTGCAAAAGCGCAGGGCAGGAATCTGTGTTCAGGGCAAAGCTATGGATTGTGCTTTGGGGCACGTGCGGAGTTTTTGCCGCATTTATAGCAGCATCGCAAGCAGGTTCGCTTTTGAAAAACGCCTTGTTTTTTACGGGGCTTTTCACGGGTCCTTTACTAGCCTTGTTTTTATTATCTTTTTTTGCTTCGTATTTGCGTTCATTTTCGGTTTTAACAGGCGTTGCATGTGGAATGCTCAGTTTACTTTTATTTAACGGTGTTCCCTTTATTCCTCAATATACGCCGCCCCTTGCTGGTGTTTTCTCCTGGCCCTGGAACCCGTTGATTTCTTGCACGGTATCCGTTTGGATTGCTCTGAGCGTTGATTTAGTTGCGCCTAGAAAAACAGTGAATGAACTGGCGTAGCGGTTATTTTGCCGCTTGCGCAACTTAGTTCGGAGTAGCATTTTCCGTTTTTCTCCATTTCCTCAAGCTTTTATACGTGGCTATAACCACGCAGGTAAACGGAATGGCCAGCACAAGCCCCAAGAAGCCCAGGAGCTTCCCCCAAACAGAAAGCGAAAGCAGAATTAAAACGGGCGAGAGACCCAGCGCGCCGCCCATTATCTTTGGAACTATCACTGAATCTTGAAGAATTTGAATGCCTGCGTAAATGGCGGTTATTATCAAAACCACCTGCCAAAAAGGCATTCCTGTTTCAAGCGAATAAATTAAACCCAAAAATACCGCCATGGGAATGCTGGCTACCTGCAAATAAGGCACCATATTCAACATGCCTATGAATAACCCAAAAGGCAAGCCCATAGGCAAACCCATTATGCTGAAGGATATGGCGAAAAGCGTTCCAACTGTTGCGGCAATGGCGGTTTGCGCTCTAAAATACCTGCTCATTATATCATCGAAAGAGCGGAAAAAGTGCAAAGTTGCTTCGGAGTGCTTCTCTGGAATTTGCTCGGCCAGCTGCTTTTTCAGGTTTTCAAAATCAAGCAGCATAAAAACCAAGCACAAGGCTATTAAAAACAAACCGAAAAGCCACGCAAACGCCCTGCCAACCCCAGAAAACACGCCAACTGCGCCAGGCAAGAGCTTCCCTAGGAGGCTCTGCGCAACCTTCAGCAAATCCAAATTCTGAAGAAAATCCAAAATTGGCCTGAAATTCTTTTCTTCCCATATATGCTGAATTTTTTGCCGAATGCCCTCTGGCGCATATCTCATAAGAGCTTCTGTCCACGCACTGTCAGATACCAATCTCTGTATCAAATGCCCCAGATTAACAGCTTGGTCAATCATCATAGGGATAAAAATTAAGCAAGCCCCAAAGCAAAGCATCGTAAGCACAAAAAGCACAAAAAGAGCGGCTATCCACCTGCGTTTAACTTTTTTTTGCAAAATATTTACAAGCGGGTTCAAAATATACGCAAGCAAAAACGCCACAGCAAAAGGCGCAAGCACATCGGAAAGGTACATAAGCAGCGCAAAAAACGCTGAAAACCCCAAAACTGCAAATAAAAGCCGCATTTTGCGGTCTGAATTCCAGTAAATTTCGGAATTGGACATATTGGAGAGAAATATAGAAAATACCCTTGAAAATATTTTAAAAATTACTATATTTGTTATACTATGAAAAGGACTTATCAACCAAGTAATCGCAAACGTGCTAATAAACATGGCTTTATGCACCGCATGGAAGACCGCTGGGGCAGAGATATACTGAGCAGCCGCCGCGCTAAAGGCCGTAAAAGGCTCACCGTTAGCGATGAGATCTACAAAAAATAGCTTTGGGAACCCTTAAAAACTTCCGCTTTCCAACACAAGGCTCCTATCGCACCGTGGCCGCTAAAGGCGAGCGGTTTTCTTTTCCTTTGTTAAACCTAAAAGTTATGCAAGCCTCAGATGGAAGCTCTAGATTTTGTTTTGTTATAAAAAAAAAGAACGGCAATGCCGTATTCCGCAATCGCTGCCGCCGCATTTTGCGCAATATTTTCTTCAAAGAAGCAAAAAGCTTCCAAAACCCGCTTTGGATTATGGCAATAGCAGAAATGAAAGAAAGCGAAGCGAACTGGAAAGCATTCAGGGAGCACGCGGAGCGGGCGGCGGGTCAAATCCGCCTTTGCAAAAAGGCTGAGAATTTTCTATCCTGCTGATGCTCTTAATCATGGGCATCGGGGGGCAGACGGAAAGCTACGGGGAAAACATTCTACCTTCAAGGGACGTGAATTTAAGAGAACGCATAGATCGTATTTTGCATACGCCAGAATTTAAGCTGGATGGTGAGGCTTATAGGGGAAAGTATGAGCTGGGGGATAATGCCTCTATTAAAAGGTATATACTTGACAATCTACGGAAAGTCTATAAAAATTTAGATACTGGAGATAAAATTACCATAACCAATAATTCTGCCGGAAAAATAGCTGGGCATAAAGGCGATGCTTATAGAAAAACTATTATTCATGTTCCTACAATTATCGAAAATATGAAGTTCTTGGAAAGCACTCAGGCGAATAGACAAGATGCTAAATATGGAGGTTATTCTTATTATATCACGCCTATAAATATAAATGGTAATCCTTATACTGTACTTAGTACTGTCGGCAAGAATAAAATTGGAATTTACTATGACCAAAACATATTCGAAGGAACAATACAGGAAGTATTTGCGAAAGCGAAAAACGTAACGGACGCAAAGTATAGCAGGCTAATCGAAATTTTGAGCGACACAAAAAGGAGCGGCTGGAACCCGACCTAGGTTGACCTAAAGTAGAGGGGCTGGACCCTTCCAAGTTAGACTTGGGGGACAATTCCCAGCGCTCCTCTACCCATAATATACATAATTTTTCGGAAAAGAGTAACAAAAAAACGAAAAAGATGGTTTAAGCAGGGAAAATACAGAAAAACCAATGAAAACTAAGGGAAAGCATTCACCTGTTTTCGTCAGTTTTGAGGATTTCAAACTGCCCCCGATAGAATAGGGCTTTGTAATTCCCCTCTGGGGAGGGGCGCTTTGAGTTTAAGTTTGCGGGGTGGGACTGGCGTTGGGCTAGGAATATGTAATTGCCTATTGCTCTCTGCCGGTCAAAATCCAAGCCGTTTATTTTCCTTTGCTTTATTTGATTCCATAAAAGAACCCAAGTCCCACCCCGCAAACTTCACGGCAAACTGCCCCTCCCCAGAGC
>JAITFT010000072.1 GCA_031281155.1 Candidatus Fibrimonadaceae bacterium | reverse complement strand
CTTCATAAGCATATGACCGTAAAGACTTTCAGCGTTATGCTTGCAGTTCTTTCAAAACGTCATTTCAAACTTATTCATTTAACGATCCATGTCCCAGTTTTTTTGGAACCGTCGCGCTCAATTATACCTTTCTCTTGCAAGCCTATCATTATAGAATAAACACTTCGCTCCGATTTTCCGATAGCTTGCGCTATTTCCTTTTGCGTTGCTTGTGGGTTGCCAATAATAAACCGCATAACAGCCTGCTCGTCTAAAGTGCAATCTTTGCGGTTTATTTTCTTGGCTACCATAGTTCAAATTCCTGAGCACAACGGATTATGTGATATTATTATGCCAATGCCATTGAATTTCTTTAAAGCGTTCAACATAAGCTCAATTGATTCAGAATCCAAATGATTGCTGGGCTCATCCAAAAACAATATGTTGCATTCTGCGTTCAATGCTTTGAAGCAACGCAACATTCATTAATCCTCCCTTTTTCAACTTGGCACGCTTCTTGCTTGTACTCAATTGTGGACTAACGAGGAGCTTTTGATTGGAGTTCCTCTAACAACAAGGGAGTTTGTTATGAAAATCAATCACAATGTAAATGCTATGATAACGCAACATGCGTTATATAACAACAACAACGCCATGGGCAAGAGTTTGGAAAAGCTCTCCACTGGTCTCCGAATTAACCGAGCGCAAGACGATGCCGCCGGCCTCGCCATGAGTGAGCAAATGCGAACTCAAATAAAAGGGCTTGGCAAGGCAAAGCAAAATTCGCAAGACGGCATAGCGGCCTTGCAAATCGCCGAAGGCGGTTTGGCTGAGGTAACCAACATTATGCAGCGCCAACGCGAGCTAGCGGTCCAAGCCGCAAACGACACGCTCACAAGCACAGAGCGCAAATACCTAGATTTAGAATTCCAGCAATTAACGCAGGAAATAGCTCGCATAGCAAAAACCACCGACTATAACGGCAAAAACATGCTAAACTGGAGCGAAGACCCAAACACCAGCTTCGGCGCAGTTGGGGATAAAAGAGTTCTGCAGTTAGAATTGGAAGCGGAACACACAAGAATAACGCAACTAGCAGGTCAACTGACAGCGGCTAGCTACAATAGTAGCGATCTACAAGATGCTATTGGGTTGCTGAATGCTTTAGCAACCGCTGATCGCGATGATGAAGATGCAGTTAGAACTGCCCTTGAAAATTTAGCAGAGGCGCTCTTTGATAATGTAGATTTTAATACCAACCCTCCTACATTCACAAGTCCGATCCTTGATATTTCTGAATTCACAACCGCAAAAGATAAGCAGGTTGCAGAAGCTCTTAAAGAAAGATTAGAAATAATAATCAAAAACAATGCCGCGCCTTCGTCGGATAGTTTGGCGAACCTTTATATGAATATGGTTAGGAACGACATGACAAGCGCAGCGTCTTTCACTCTGCACATTGGGCCTAACTATTCCTCTGGCATGGGCGGCAAATATGCTAACCAAATGGCGGTGACCTATATATCCTTTAACCCCGGATCGCTTGGACTTTCTACCAAAAACCTCAAATGGCAAGATTATGCAACTGAGGCTATTGACCAGCTTGATAAAATTATCAAAAGCGTTAGCGGTGTTCGGGCGAAAATTGGTACCTTTATTAATCGCTTGGAATACACGATTAACAACATCTCAAGCTTGGAATTCAACACGCAAGATGCTGAATCACGCATTAGAGATACCGATTTTGCGAAGGAAACCACAAACTTCACCAGGAACCAAATTCTGGTACAAAGTGCAACAAGTATGTTGGCGCAAGCAAATACCTTGCCGCAAACAGCGTTGCAACTTATACAATAGGCGTAACAGCCCCCTCAACCTTTTTAAAAAGCGGGGCCTTTTACTCCTTTGGAGGCTCCCACGCCTGGCAATTACGCCAGGCGTTTTTTAATTCTGGAATTTAAAGTGGATATAGAAGCAATTTCAAAAAAAATTTCTATATTACTCCCGATTATCTTTTAGGAGACACGCAAATGAAATGGCTTTTAACCTACCTTTCCTCTTCCATAGGGAAGAAGCAGGTTATGGGTGCCACAGGATGTATGCTGGTGCTTTTTGTGCTGGGACACATGGTTGGCAACCTACAACTGCTCTTGCCAGATCCGGAGGCAGCCCAAAGGGCCTTCAACACCTATTCCTACCTTTTAACCAAATCCAAGCTCTTTCTGTACTCAGTAGAGGCAGCTCTGGCTTTAGTGGTTATAGTCCATTTATACATGGCAATTACGCTGAAACTGCAAAACAACAAAGCCCGTGGCCCAGTTGATTACGTGGTGAGCGCGCGCAAAGGCAAAAAGGCTTTCCCAACATTCGTCATGATCTGGACAGGCCTAGCACTAGCAGCCTTTTTAGTGTGGCATATATGGACACTCCGCAACGGCGTTTACTACCACTACATAAACCCAGAGGTAGCAGGTGGTCTGGTGGTTCGCGATATGTGGCTCACTACAGTTGAAATTCTGGGGAACCCGCTATTTGCCACATTTTACCTAATCGTTATGCTGCTCTTGGGCTTCCACATGTGGCATGCCATTTCAAGCGCATTCCAAACAATGGGCATAAACCACCAAAAATGGACCCCCATCATAGATAAAGTGGCAATCCTTTGCTGCATTGCGGCCGTTATCGGCTTTACGGCAACCGCAGCAGGCACTTGGGCTATTGTGAATTTAAACCCAAAAGCAAAAGCCATCATCGAACAAGCTAAAGATCCAGGCTATCAAGCTGCTCTTGGAGCCTTGTCCGAAAGGTCTCTCGATGAACAAAGGATTTTTGCCAAAATTATTGCCAAGAATCCCGAAAGAGCTAAATTCATAGTTGAAAGGGAAAAATTCCGCAAAGGCGAAGGTAGCGCAAAATTCAAAGGGAAAAAGTTCAAAAGCAAAGATGGCAAAGAAAAATTCAAGCATAAAGATGGCAAGGAAAAGTTCAAGCACAAAGATGGCAAAGGCAAGCCAAAAAGGCATGGACACAAAAAAATCAAAGAAGACGATATAGAAGATCTAGAGGAAACCGAAGTAAAGAATGCAGAGCAACCGGCAAACGCAGAACAAATAGAATCAACAGAAGGAGGTGAGCAATGAAATTAGAAGCAAATATTCCGGGCGGCCCAGTCACAGAAAAATGGGAACGCCATAAATTTGAGCTAAAGCAGGTAAACCCGGCGAATAAGCGCAAATTCACCGTGATAGTGGTGGGAACAGGCTTGGCAGGAGCCTCGGCTGCTGCCTCTCTTGGCGAACTTGGCTACAATGTAAAAGCATTTTGCATTCAAGACAGCCCTCGTCGCGCACACTCTATCGCAGCACAAGGCGGCATAAACGCTGCCCACAACTACCCAAACGATGGCGATTCCGTTTACCGCCTCTTCTACGATACCGTCAAAGGCGGTGATTTCCGTGCTAGAGAAGCAAATGTGCATCGTTTGGCAGAGTGCTCAAACTTAATCATCGATCATTGCGTAGCGCAAGGCGTTCCTTTTGGTCGTGAATATGGCGGCCTTTTAGACAATCGCTCCTTTGGCGGTGCTCAGGTTTCCAGAACTTTTTATGCTCGCGGCCAAACAGGCCAGCAGCTTTTGCTCGGTGCTTACCAAGCAATGATGAGGCAGGTTTCAAAAGGCAGCGTTAAAATGTACGCCCGCCGCGAAATGCTAGATTTGGTTCTGGTAGGCGGCAAGGCAAGAGGCATTGTGGTTCGCAACCTAGTTTCAGGCGAACTCGAATGCCACGAAGCAGACGCAGTTTGCATTGCAACCGGCGGTTATGGCAACGTGTTCTACCTTTCCACAAACGCAAAAGGCTGTAACGTAGGCGCTATGTGGCGTGCCCACAAAAGAGGCGCATTGCTGGCAAACCCCTGCTACACGCAAATTCACCCAACTTGCATTCCGGTAACAGGCGACTACCAAAGCAAGCTAACTCTAATGTCCGAATCGCTGAGAAACGACGGCAGAGTATGGGTTCCTCGCAAAGGCGGCGATCCTCGCAAGCCAAGCGATATACCAGAATCAGAACGTTACTACTTCCTAGAAGAAAAGTACCCCAGCTTTGGAAACCTTGTGCCGCGCGATGTTGCAAGCCGCAATTCAAAAATGGTTTGCGACAATGGCTTAGGCGTTGGAAGCTCCAAACGCGCTGTTTACCTCGATTTTGCAGATGCCATTAAACGTGTCGGCGAAAGCGGAGTAAGCGCAAAATACGGAAACCTTTTCCAAATGTACGAAAAAATAACAGACGAAAACCCCTATAAAAACCCAATGCGCATTTACCCCGCAAGCCACTACACAATGGGCGGTCTGTGGGTGGACTACAACCTTATGAGCACAGTCCCCGGCTGCTTTGTTTTAGGTGAAGCAAACTTCTCCGATCACGGCGCAAATCGTTTGGGTGCTTCTGCTCTTATGCAGGGTTTGGCAGATGGCTACTTTGTTATTCCATATACCATAGGCGGTTATTTTGCCGGCACAAAACTGGAAAAAGTAGATACCAGCCAAGCAGAGTTCGTAGATGCCGCAAAGAGCACAAAGGCCTTTATAGACCGTTTGCTCAACATTAACGGCAAAAAAACGGTAACCGAATTCCACAGAGAGTTAGGGCACATTACCTGGGATAACGTTGGCATGGGCCGCAACAAAGCCGGGCTTGAAAAAGCCATATCGGAAATTGTAAGCCTGCGCGAAGAGTTCTGGAAAAATGTCAAGGTTCCTGGCAGCAACGATTCCTTTAACCAAACTTTGGAAAACGCCATACGCGTTGCCGATTTCTTGGAATTCGGAGAATTGCTGGCAAGAGACGCTCTCTACAGAGAGGAATCTTGCGGCGGTCATTTCCGCGATGAACACCAAACTCCCGAAGGCGAAGCAAAACGCGACGACGAAAAGTTCTGTCACGTTGCAGCCTGGGAATGGAAAGGCGATAACAAATCACATGAACTCAACAAAGAAAACTTAGAATTTGAAAATGTACACCTTATAACAAGGAGCTACAAATGAGCGGAAATATGAACCTAACAATAAAGGTATGGCGGCAAAAAGATGCGCAAGCCAGAGGAAGCTTTGAAACAGTAAAGCTTTCAAACATCTGTCCAGATATGTCTTTTCTGGAAATGCTGGATGTTATGAACGAGCAGCTTATGAAAGACGGCAAGGAAGCCTTTGCCTTCGATCACGATTGCCGTGAAGGAATTTGCGGAATGTGCTCGCTCGTGATTAACGGGCTCCCGCACGGTCCCGATGACCTCATAACCGTTTGCCAGCTCCACATGCGTAAATTCAAAGACGGTGATACCATCGTTATTGAGCCTTGGCGCGCATCGGCATTCCCTGTGCTCAGGGACTGCGTTGTTGATCGCACTGCATTCGATCGCATTATCCAAGCGGGCGGCTTTATCAGCATCAACACTGGCAATGCTCCGCCGGCAAATACGCTCCCAGTGCCAAAAGTAAATTCCGATCACTCTTTCGACGCTGCCGCCTGCATAGGCTGCGGTGCCTGCGTTGCCGCTTGTAAAAATGCAAGCGCCATGCTCTTTGTTTCAGCAAAGGTTAGCCAGCTGTCGTATTTACCGCAAGGCAAACCCGAAGCTCAAAAAAGAGTTCTCGCTATGGTTGAGCAAATGGACAAAGAAGGCTTTGGAAACTGCACAAACCTTTATGAATGCGAAGCTGTGTGCCCCAAAGGCATTTCCGTTGAGTTCATCGCCAAGATGAACCGCGAATACGCCTGTGCTACAGCATTGTATGCAGAAAAGGTTTACGATACATCAGGGTAATGAAATTTTGCTCAGCAACCGAACAGGACTTTGAATGGATGGCTGAAATCCAGAAGAGCTTTGGCTTACCGCTTTGGAGGCCAAATGCGACTTCTTGGGTTTTAGGAAAAGATGCTTATGCGATTTGGCAAAAGATAGGCTATGAATGCGAGCTTTTGTCGCTCGCCACAAGAGCTGATATGCACGGCAAGGGATACGCTAAGGAGTTGATGGAGTTTTCGCAGGAAGAATTGAAAAAGCAAGGCGTTAATAAATATTTTTTAGAAGTCAAAGAAAGCAATGTTGCCGCAATTTCGCTTTATCGCAAACTCGGTTATATAAAAGTTCACGAAAGGAAAGAATATTACCCCGATGGAGAGCCGGCGGCGATTATGAGGCTGATAAATATTTAGATTTTTCGCCTTTCTCCATTCGCTCCTTTGTTAAAAGCGCAATGCCAATGGCACCCATTTCGCCAGGGCGCTCCGGGCGTATGGGGATTAAGCCTGTGTGCTGTTCAAAGGCGCGCAAAACAGCATCGTTCTTGAATGTGCCGCCTTGCACAACGACTTTTTTCCCAAGAGAATCCAAATTCCGCAAACGTATAACTTTTGTGAAAACGTTATCTATAATGGAGCGGCAAATTCCTGCCATTATATCTTCTGGTTTTTTGCCGTCTCGCTGTTCCGTTATTATGGAGCTGTTCATAAACACTGTGCAGCGGCTACCCAGCTTCGAAGGGCTTTTTGAGCTAAACGCCATTTCTGCAATTTGCTCCATTTTAATGCCAAGGCTGCGGGCATAAGTTTCTATAAAAGAGCCGCAGCCGCTTGAACACGCTTCGTTCAAAATTATGCCTGTTACCACTCCGCCTTGCACGGAAATTGCTTTCATATCTTGGCCGCCAATATCTAAAATAAAGCTTACGTCTGGGCATATTTTTTTCGTAGCGCGTGCGTGCGCAACGGTTTCGACGGTGTGGTAATCGGCACGGAGCGCGCGGTAAAACAATAACTCGCCGTAGCCTGTTGTGCCAACTCCCAAAATTTCAAGCTTTACACCTGCCTCTTTATAGCGTTCATTCAGTTGAGCAAGTGCGCTTTTAAGCACAAGCAAAGGGTCGCCCTGGTTGCCCGAATAAAAGCTGTCTATAATTTCTTCGCTTTCGCTCAGCAAAACGAATTTTGTGGTTGTGCTACCTGCGTCTATGCCTAAATAAGCTTTTATAACCGAGCCTTTTTGAGGTTCGGGATAGCTGCCGTTAAAAAGAGGATGCCTTTGCGTAAATTCATTTTTTTCTTTTTCATTTTTAAAAAAAGGCGGTGCTTCGCTTTCGCTGCCATCGTTATCTTTGCCAGCGTAAAAATGCTCAAGAGCACGCAAACTTTTTTCCTTATTATAGCCGCATTTTTTATCTTTGTACATTGAGCCTGCAGAAAGAGCTGCACCCCATGCAACCAAAATCTCTGAATGTTGCGGAACAATTGCCTGAGAATCGGAAATGCCCAAACGCTGCTTGAATACCTTAACAAGAGATGGGTTAAAAGTTAAAGGGCCACCCTCAAAAAGCACGGGCGGCTTTATTTCCATTCCTTGCGCTAAACCGCCAATTGTTTGCTTTGCTATAGCATGAAAACTTGAAACGGCAATATCTTCTTTGCTAACGCCCTGATTTAAAAGAGGCTGTATATCGGTTTTGGCAAAGACTCCGCAACGGCCGGATATTTCATATACCTTTTCGCTTTTTGATGCGTAGCTTTCAAAATCTTCTGTTTTTATGCGTAAAAGTTCTGCGACTTGGTCTATGAACGCTCCTGTTCCGCCTGCGCAAACGCCGTTCATTCGCATATCGCTTGCCAGCAGCTTGCCGGTGGTTTTGTCTTTTTCAAAGAATATAACCTTTGCATCTTGCCCACCAAGCTCTATGGCAACACGGGTTTCCGGGTACATTTCACGCACGGCAAGCGCATTTGCCACAACTTCTTGAACAAAGAAAGAATTTGTTTTTTCTGCGAATGGCTGGCTCCCTGAGCCGCAAAAAGAAACCGTAAATGAGTAGTTTTCAAATAACTTGTGCGCTTCGTTAAGCAATTCGCGCACAGTTTTTGCCTGCATAGCGTTGTGCCTTTCATAG
This sequence comes from Candidatus Fibrimonadaceae bacterium, assembly GCA_031281155.1. Classification (GTDB taxonomy): domain Bacteria; phylum Fibrobacterota; class Fibrobacteria; order Fibrobacterales; family Fibrobacteraceae; genus Fibrimonas. The sequence continues at coordinate 28,554 of JAITFT010000072.1, read as the reverse complement.
CGGCTATGCAAAAGTTCCTTTGTTTGCGGGTTTACCACCGCTATTTTTACTGTTGTAGAACCAACATCAACTCCAACCCATAATTCTGACATGCGGCTCAATTTAGAAAATTTTGCAAGTTAGTTAAGCCTCTTTGCAGCCTTCTATTAATATGTGCCATATCAAAGCCAAAAACATTGCTTATTTCCTGTTTGCTCCATCCTTCTTCAAAGTGCAGCTCTATCATAAGCTGGGACAGAGGGCAAGGTATTTTAGATGGCATTTGAACCTTCCACACCGGGGCTTCTGCATCTCTAGTGTAAAAACTTACGGAGTGCGAATATTCCTTGGTTATATTCCTTTGCTGTTTTCTTTTTCTGAAATAGTCCACGCAGCAATGATATGCTATTGAATAGAGCCATGTTCTAACAGCCGCTTCTTCTTTGAAGGATTTTTTGCTGTTCATTATTTTAAGAAAAACATCCTGGCGAATATCTTCTGCTACTTCCTCGCATTTAGCATAGCGTTTACAGACCATAAGCACAAAAGCGGCATGTTCAGTCCAAAGTTTTGATATATTCAAAATCATCTCCCAAATTAAAATGTTACTGGGAAATCTATATCAAAATTTTTAAAAAAGCTAATTTTCCTTTATTTTGATAACAACTGTTGACGCTTTTGATAACAAGTGTAAACAATTATTTGAACACCAACACAAAATCTTCGTCTATTTGCGCTAAAACGCTTCCGCCTTTCAGTTTGTGAATGCCTAGATTTTTCTTCGTGCCGTCGCTTGTGAAAATCACAAAATTAAAATTTTTCCCCACCCATTCAACTTCCCGAACTTTTGAATCTGAGCCTGCTTCAATAATTTCTGGAACCAGAACAATAATTTGCTCGGTCTCTGAAATCACAGAAAAATCATAAATGCTCTCGCCAGTATTATTTCTCACCTGAATACGCGTTGTAGTATCAATTACCCAATGGGTGCAAGATGTCATTAGCAGGGCCAGTAGGGGCAAGGCACGCCTTGCTCCTGCAAAAAACATTGTGTCTGCAAAAGTTTTCTTCATCTCATTCTCTCCGGTTTGGCGGTGGCAGGGGTTTTCTTGTTGGAGTGGAACTTATTTCGTTTGAGGCGGCTTTGGGGGCGGAGAGACCGAAGAAAGAATCGCCTGAGGTTCCTATGCTTAGGAGTAATTCAAAAATCCAAATTCCGCGGCTTTTGAAAAATTTCTCGTAGTCATCTGCGTGATTGTATGCTATTCGCAAGAAGGGGAGTGTTATGCCGCCACCAAAATAAATTTTATCGTTTTCTTTTTGGGTTACTGTTGTTTCCAAGGCAAGCAACAAGCGAGATGGATCTGGGTAGAATTTGAAAGCAGCCCAGGCAAAATTGCTGGGCCTTGCCCAAAATGCTCCTTCAATGTAATATTTTTGCTTAAATATATTTTGTGAAATAAAAATTTTCATAGAGTCTTTTGAAAAGTAAGAATATTCCAAATCGGGTAGATAGTTTTGCCATGAATCTCTGTGGCCTTGCAATGCCCTGGCTTGCAAATTGAGCTGCGTATTCAAAACCTGTAAATCTCCTTTGTGAAAAATTGGAAAAAGCGAAAGTCTGCCATATGTTCCCAAAAGCCACCATCTGAGCATATTATTTTCTGCGTTTATATATTGCAAACCACCGCCGGCTAATGCTTGCTTTGAGCTATCAGCAATGGTAAAAACAAAAGTGTGAACCTGGTTTATTTGAGAAAAATCTCCTCTGTTAGGAAAAAACAAAAAATCTTCGTTATCCCAGCCATGCCGCTCGCCAAGCCAGCCAAACCCAAAAGCTAATCCTTTTTTTCCTTTGCCATCAAAATCATCTGTAAGCCACATTCCCATTTTTTGCCTGAATGCAAAGCCGTTGTGAATGCCCCAGTCTGTAGCCAATGCGCTTTGGCTGGGCAAGGGCAGCCAAATTATGCCCGCTGTTAAATAAGCATTATATTCTGGCCGGGCAGCATTTTGAAAAACGGAAACCTGATCAAAGCCCGTTTGCAAAGCCTGTTTTTCAATATCCGATGGAGTAGGATTCCAAGCGAAAGCACCTGTGAAAAAAAACAGTAAACATATTATCCACTTCAAAATACCACCCCGCTAAATACTTCCGTTCTCCTTCCTTTGTATTCACCGAAGATTAAATACTGTTTCGCACCGATGCTCCAGATTTTGAAGGGCTTGAATAAGACTGCAGCGCCATATTCTTGGTAATGCAAAGTGCTTTCCGGGTTTAAATATTTTTTGTCTGTGGGGTCTCCATATTTATGAAGATCGCCAATATGTCCGCCGAATGCGGTATCTTTTGCGACATCGGATACGGATAAACCAAAATTGAAAAAATCTTTGTATGAAAATCCTAAGCGGCTGTAAAACTCTCTTGAGTTTGGGCCTAAATCGGAACCAAGCGAATTTCCAAAGTGCGAGTATTCGTTGCCTAAGCCTCTGTGATGGGTATAAACCCAAGGTTCTATGCGGGTATATTCAAAATTATAATCCCAGTTAAAAGCTCCGATTTTTGCGGAATCTATGGCTATTCCAATAGACGTAGCCCATTTATTGCCCCACCAGTCATCATCAAAAAAAGATGTTATATTGTATAAGTCGTCTATAAAAAATTCTCCGTAAATTTCAAAAAAATTAAATAATTTCCAGGAAAAGTCCGCTGATATAGCCTTATTATCGCGATCGCCCACATAAGCGCTTGTAAAGAGATATGGTATAAAAGGAGATAGATATAAAACTTCAACAGAACGAATATCCTCTTCATTTTCGTTGCCATAAAGAGCGTTAGTTCCGCCATATACAATGGTTTCTGTTAAACCAAAGGAAAAATTATTGGAAATTTTAAAATCCAATCTATGAGCGTGCAAGTATTTATTATAACCTTTCAAGCTTTTTAATTGCATTGCGTGTTGAGAATAGGTGACAAAATCTATATTCAAATCAAAGGCGATAAAGGGGGTAGGCACAGGCCTTCTTATAAAGTTGTAATCTGCTGTATCTTGAATTGCGCGCCAAAAAAAATCGCTGCCTCGCAAAGTTAGCTTGTTGCGCCTTGCGGGGCCATAAGACAAGTAATCGCAACCGCCGGAAATTCTGAGATATGGAGTGGCTTGCCAGTCGGTTCGCGCATTGAAAAAACTCCAGGTGCGCCCATTATCTTCTTCTGGATGACCACTGCTGAGTTGGTCGTATGGATAGCCCAAATAAGGTTCATAGCTGTGCATTCTGTAATTTAATCCAGATGCTTTGTCTGTATTCACTTCGGCAGAAGCATTGAAGTAGAGGTTTGGCGCAGCCAAGCCCTTTAAAAAAAGCCCGAATGTAAAAGTATTTTGTATTCTATAACTTGCATCTCTATCGAACTTTCCTATTTGAACAGAATCTTTTATAAAGAAATCAAGATTCGCAAACCTATCGCCATCTGAAATCGAAAAAGCCGCATGCAAAGGCAGCATGCCGAGCAGCAAGAGGATGGAAAGTTTTTTCACATAAGTGAATTTAGAAAAACAAGCTTATATCAAGAGCCTCTTTCGCCGCATTCTGCTCAGCTTCTTTCTTGGAAAAACCCGTGCCTGTGCCCAAGCGTTTGCCTCCAGCGCTAACTGCTACTTTAAATTCTCTCTTGTGGATTTCACCCCATTCATCTAAGAGCTCATACACAGGCGTTCCCAAATCTAGCTCTTGGGCTTTTTCATTTAAAAGCGTTTTTGGATTTTGAAAAACTTCGCTTTGAAGAATTTCTGCTTCTATGGAAAATAAAAACGCCGTGACTATCTCTCTGCATTTTTCAATGCCGGAATCTAAATAAACTGCTCCTATAAGAGACTCGAAAAGATCTGCCAAGATGGCAGGGTTTTCTCTATCCATGCCATCGGTGCATATTAAATAAGACGATAAATTCAAATTCCGCGCCGCCTGCGCAAGCGCAGTGCGGCTTACCATCGCAGACTTCTTTTTTGCCAAGCAACCCTCGTTTTCTTCTCCATACTTCAAAAACAAAAATTCTGTTGTTAAAAAATTAACAACAGAATCACCTAAAAACTCCAAGCGTTCATAAGTCTCGCTATCGGATAAAGAAAGCTCCAGTTTACGAGAGCCATGTATAAAGGCTTGCCTTAGCAAGCCTTTGTCTTTGAAGGAGCAAGCTAAAGTTTGCTCCAAGTTGTGCATTACTGTTTCTCAGCAAGGAACTTAATCACATCGCCCACAGTCAGGAATTTCTCCGAGACTGTGTCGGGGATTTCAATTTTGAATTCGTCTTCCAAGCCCATCACAAGCTCGGTACGATCCAAAGAATCGGCTCCAAGGTCATCTGTGAAGGAGGCTCCTTCAACAATCTGCTCTTCCTTGACATCTAATTTGTCAAGAATAATCTTTGTCACTCTTTTGGCGATTTCTTCGTTAGCCATTGTTTTCTCCTAGAAAAGGTTGTGTGTTAAGGGTAATATAGTAATTAAGATTAACCATTAAGCTCCTAATCCGCCATCTACGCCTAAAACTTGGCCGGTTATGTAAGAGGCTTGGTCTGAGGCTAGGAATGCTACGGCGTTGGCTACGTCTTTTGGGCTGCCAAGGTCTTTTAGCGGTATTGCTTCTTTGTACTTAGCTACAGTCTCCGGTGCCAGCTTGTCGGTCATGGCGGTTTTGATAAAGCCTGGGGCTACGGCATTAACGGTTACTCCGCGTGCGGCGAATTCCATTGCGTTGGATTTGGTTAAGCCTATTATGCCAGCTTTAGAGGCTGCATAGTTAGCTTGCCCGGCTTGACAGCGAATGCCGTTTATGGAGGCTAGGTTTATTATGCGACCCGAGCGGTTGCGCATTAGATGCGAGCTTATTGCCTTGGTGCAAATGAAAGCAGCGCGCAAGTTCACGTTTAGAACTGCGTCGAAGTCTTCTTGTTTCATGCGAATAATAAGGTTGTCGCGGGTTATGCCTGCGTTGTTTACCAAAATATCCACCTTGCCAAAGTCTGCCAGAATTTGCTTGAACACTTCTTCTACAGCCTCTGGGCTGGAAACATCGCATGCGTAGCCTTTGCAGGTAACGCCGAGAGCCTCTACCTCCTTTATTGAGGAGCCATCGCCAAGCTCAATGTCTATGATTGCCACATTAGCGCCATTTTCTGCCAAAACCTTGGAGATTTCAAGCCCAATGCCCCTAGTTGCTCCTGTTATAATGGCAGTTTTGCCTTTTAAATTTATCATAAGAATTCCTCTTTGTTTAGGCTAAAAGTTAGAAAAATTTCTTAACCATAAGGAAAAAAATCTGTCGTAAACATAATAAAACCCATTTTCGTCCCTTAGGATCAATGTTTTATCTATTAAAGATTTAAGCGCTAACTTTACGCTACTGACAGCCTTTAAGCCATGCTTTTGCATAAAAGACTGCTCAAAAGGCGATTTTACATTTTGCTCTTTAGCTATAGCCCTAAGCAGATTGAGCTGCCCTTTGGTAATTATTTCGCAATAGGTTTTATATGTAGCGCTTTCTTCTTGCAAAACATCGTATATTGCTTCTTTGGCATCTGGTATGGAATAATAGGTTTTGTTTAAGGCAAATAATTGATTTAATATAAACTGGACATACCAAGTGTGCCCTTGCAAGCTTGAATAAATAAAATCGAAAACTTCGGCTGGCAATTTCTTTTTATATTTAGAAAACAAGCTTAAAGCAAATTTTCTGTATGAATCAATGGGTATTTCCTTTAAATTCACTTTTTGCGTGCTTTGGTAAAAAGGTCTATTGGCAGAGGAGAACATTGCGTCCATTAGGTGCTTTTTACTTCCAGAAAAAATAAAATGAACATTTGGCAAGAATTGCATATATGAACGGAGCAAAGCCTCAATTCCCTTTTCGGGATACTCTGTAATCTGCTGAAATTCATCTATTGCCAAATAAACAGCTTTATCGCTATTCTTTAGATACATAAAAATTTCCTGCAAGCTATTTTGCGCTTGTTCGTTTTGGATATCTAAAGATACAGTAGGCATTCCTGTTTTAGCATCAAAAGAAAATAATGGGCGAAAGCTTTTAAAAAAGCCGGCTACTCGTTTCATTATGAATTGCGGCTTGCTTTCCAATTTTCCGATAACCGCTTTACCTAAAGTCGTTGTAAATTCAAGCAAATTTTGAGTAGAAAAGATATCTATGTAAAAGCAAAATGCATTTTTATCGCGTTCTTTTATGCGGTAAAATATATGCTGTATAAGCCCAGTTTTTCCAATGCGCCTAGGACTTATTAAGGAGACGTTTGTGCCATTTTGCAAAGCAGATATTATTTTCTCTGTTTCTGCTTCTCGAGCGCAAAAATACGCAGGGCTATGATAGCCAGATGTTAAAAACGGATTGAATTTCTTTGTTTTCATAGAGATAATATAGAAAAACATAAAACATGAAACATAAAATATGAAACATAAAATGTGAAATGACTGCAAAATTTAATGCAGGCTTGTAATATTTCTATATTACGCCCGTTTTTTTACCAATTAATGAGGAAAGCGTATGAGCATTCAGTATGTTACACGAGTAGTAGATACCTTGAAGAGGAGGTATCCGGGTGAGCCTGAGTTTCACCAGGCGGTAAACGAGGTTTTAGATTCTTTAACTCCCGTTTTTGAAAAAAATAAGGAATTCGAAGAGGCTGGGATTTTGGAACGAATAGTTGAGCCGGAGAGGCAGATTATTTTCAGTATTCCATGGGTTGATGATGCAGGCAAAGTTCATGTGAACAGAGGCATTAGAGTGCAGTATAATTCTGCGCTTGGGCCGTACAAGGGCGGTATAAGGTTTCATCCTTCTGTGAATACCAGCATAATCAAATTTTTGGGCTTTGAGCAGACTTTCAAAAACTCGCTCACAGGCCTTATGCTGGGTGGCGGAAAGGGCGGCACGGACTTTGACCCCAAAGGTAGGTCTGATAATGAAATTATGCGTTTTTGCCAAAGCTTTATGACCGAGCTTTACAGGCACATAGACGCCGACACAGATGTTCCCGCCGGAGACATAGGCGTTGGAGCCAGAGAAATAGGCTACATGTTCGGGCACTATAAAAGAATAAGAAATGTTTTCCACGGAGTATTTACCGGAAAGGGACTCTTGTATGGAGGCTCGATTGGAAGAAAAGAAGCCACTGGTTTTGGCTGCGTTTATTTTTGCAATGAAATGCTGAAAGACAGGCAGACCGGATTTGAAAACAAAAAAGTCTTAATTTCCGGCTCTGGAAACGTTGCTATTTATGCTGCGGAAAAAGCCATAAGCTTTGGGGCGAAGGTAGTTGCAATGTCAGATTCTGGCGGTTATGTTTACGATGAAGGCGGCATTAATCTGGAAGTTTTGAAAAGGCTCAAAGAGCTTGAGAGGAAGCGCATAAGCGAGTATGCAAAAGAAGTGAAAAGCGCAAAATACACCGAAGGCTGTTCCGGTATATGGAGCATTCCATGCGATATTGCATTGCCCTGCGCCACACAGAACGAACTCGATGGAAACGCTGCGCAAGCCCTTGTCAAAAACGGTTGCATTGCCGTTGCAGAAGGCGCAAACATGCCTTCTACTCCAGAAGCAGTGAAAGTGTTTTTAGATGCTAAAATTGCTTATGGCCCGGGCAAGGCCGCCAATGCTGGCGGAGTCTCCACCTCTGGCCTTGAAATGTCGCAGAACTCCATGCGCCTTTCCTGGACATTCGACGAAGTTGACGCAAAACTTCGCCAGATAATGATAAACATTCACGCTACAGCAAGAAACACCGCTGCGGAATACAACACGCCAGGCAATTTGGTGAACGGCGCAAACATAGCCGGGTTCCTAAAGGTAGCCCGCGTGATGATGGCATATGGATTATAGGCGTATATCAATATAAACCTCGTTGCGCCATTGGTCTATCAATGATTGCAACCTGAGGTTTGACATATATGAAGCGGCCATGTTTTCGATGATGGTATAATCTTCTTCTAAGTTATATTCGCGAACTTGCGCTATGTTGTCCAGGCGCAAAATTCTGTATGTGTCGTCTAGAATTTCTGGTTCTGAAATTTCGCCAATGCTTAGGGAAGACAGAATTCTGCCGAAAACGGGATCTATGGCTCTTCGCTCTTGCCAGCCAAAGCTGCCGCCTCTAAAGGAGGTTTCTCTGTCTTTGCTGAATTGAGTGGCGGCTCTTGAGAAAGTTATGTTTCCTTTTTCAATTTCGCTTTTTAAAGAATCCAGTTTGTGCAAAGCGCGCAGTGAATCTGCCTGTGCCGGTTCTACTCTTAAAAGAATATTTGCAGTTTTTATTCCATCGTCTCTTCTGCCTAAGACTCTTATTATATTCCACCCTTCTTTTGTTAAAACGGGGTGTTCTGTTCGCTCGCCAATGCCGAGCCTCATTGCGGCTCGTTCGTACTCTGGTTCGCCTGAGCCTCTGCGTAAGTATGCTGCGGTATCGATGGAGGAATTTTGAGAATGGTTTTTGGCAAGCACGGAAAAGTGAATGCCTCTGTCTAAAGAATCTATCAGTGTAAGGGCAGCGTTTCTAACGGAATCCAATATTTGTTGGCTTGGTTCTATTGGGATGCTTATGGTGCTGAATAGAACGCAATCGTATTGGCGGGGAATGCTGTCTTTGTAAACGGAGTAAAATTCTTCTACTTCCTTGCGGGTGGGGGTTATTATGCCTACGTGCTTTTGCCTAATGCGCGAGAGCAGTATTTCGTCTCTGAAGCGCTCCGCTAGCCTTTCTCTATATTGCACCATGCTTATGCCCAGTTGTGCTGTTATGGCTCTTTCAAGCGCGGCTACAGACGTATTCTGCCTTGCCGCCAAGCCTCTTATATGAGAGTCCACTCTGTGCGTAAGCTCGTTGTCTTCTACCGTTATGGAATCTCTTGAGACTCTTGAAAGCAAGACTTTTTCTTCTATGATTTTATCCAAGACTCTTGACATTTGTTCTTGTTCTGGCAGTTGCAAAAAGCCGGGAGTTGTTTGATACTGGTAGAGCAGGTTCATTAAATCAGAACGCAAAATAACTTTGCCATCTACAACTGCAACAATCGACTCAAGCAAAAGCGGTTCGCTTTTGGCACCGCCAGAAGCAAAAGCTGTGGATAAGCATACGAATAACGTAAATAAAAAACGAAACATGGGGGGTAATATAAAAATTTTCTACATTACTTCGCACACACTTAGGAAACTTATGTCAGAATTTAAAATGGTGCCAGGGTCAAAAATACCCTCTTTGATAGAAAAAGACATGCAGGATAGCTACCTGCGTTATTCGATGAGCGTTATAGTGTCTCGCGCCCTGCCAGACGTTCGCGATGGCTTAAAACCCGTGCATCGCAGGGTGCTTTTTGGAATGCATGAGCTTGGGCTTACCAATGCCAAGCCCACTCGCAAAAGCGCAAAAATAGTGGGTGAAATTATGGGTAATTATCACCCCCACGGCGATAGCGCAATTTACGACACCCTTGTACGCATGGCTCAAGATTTTTCGCTCCGCTATACTTTGGTAGCTGGGCAGGGGAACTTTGGCAGCATGGATGGAGACCCTCCAGCGGCAATGCGTTATACCGAAGCTAAAATGACTCATTTTTCCGAGTTCATGCTAGAAGACCTAGATAAAGATACCGTAAACTTCAGCCCTAATTTCGATGATACAATGGAAGAGCCTACAGTGCTGCCTTCCGCATTTCCCAATCTGCTTGTAAATGGCTCAATAGGAATTGCCGTTGGCATGGCAACCAATATGGCCCCGCATAATTTAAGAGAAGTTACCGAAGCGGTAAAAGCCGTTATAGATAACCCCGATATCACCGGCGAAGAACTGCTCGATTTTGTCAAAGGGCCAGATTTCCCAACTGGCGCTACTATATGCGGCAGAGCCGGCATTAGAGAGGCTTACTTAACGGGGCGCGGCAAGGTAAAGGTTAGAGCTGAAATTGAAGTCGAAATTGATTCCAAAGACAGAGTGCAGCTTGTTGTTAAATCTGTTCCTTATATGGTGAACAAAAAAGAGCTCTTGGAAAAAATAGAAGACTTGGTAAACGAAGGCAGGCTGGAAGGCATAAACCGAGCAAACGATGAAAGCGATAGAGAAGGAATGCGAATTGTAATCGGCTTGAAAAAAGATGCCGTGCCAGAAGTGGTAAAAAATAACCTATATAAATATACAAGGCTTCAAGAGAGTTTCAGCATTTATAACTTGGCGCTGGTAAATCGCCAGCCAAAGCTTTTAACGCTCAGAGATTTGTGCGTGAATTACGTAGAGCATCGCCACGAAGTTATTCGCCGCCGCACGGAATTTGAATTGAGGAAAGCAAAAGACAGAGCGCATATTTTAGAGGGTTTTTTAAGAGCCTTTGTTGCGCCAGAAGATATAGACGAAGTTATTCGCATAATCCGCTTTGAAGACGAACCGGAGTTGGCATTGCAAACTCGCTATGGGCTTTCGGAGTTGCAAGTTAAGGCAATAATGGATGTTCCGTTGAGGAATCTCAAAAAAATAAATATTGAAAAGTATAAGAAAGAATATGAAGAAATACTGTTGGTTATTGCAGATTTAGAAGATATTTTGGCAAAAAAAGAACGCATAATGGCTATTGTGAAAGTAAGGCTAGAAGAAATTGCCAGCAAATACGGCGACGAACGCCGCACTAAAATAGAAGATGCAGAAGACGATTTCGATGTTGAAGATTTAATTGCCGAAGAAGAGCAGGTTATTACGCTTTCAAAAAGCGGTTATGTTCGCAGGCTGCCCATAGATACATTCAAGTTGCAAGGCAGAGGAGGCAAAGGAGTTATAGGCGCAGGCTTAAAAGACGAAGATTTTGTTGCAAAAGTTTTCATTGCAAGCACGCATAGCTATTTGCTGGTATTTACCAACAAGGGTCGCGTACATTGGGTGAAGGTATATAAACTTCCCGGAGCGTCTCGCACAAGCAAGGGAGTGCCGATAGTGAACTGGCTTGAGCTAACCGAAGGAGAAACGGTTTCTGCCATTGTTCCCGTTCGCAAATTCGCCGAAGGTTTTTACCTGGTATTCTGCACAAAGCAGGGCATTATCAACAAAATGAATTTGAGCTTGTTCAGCAATGTTCGCAGAGCGGGCGTTAACGCCATAACGCTTCTAGATAGCGATGAGCTTGTTAGCGTTCTTTTGGTGCAGGCAGAAAACAACCTTATGATTGCAACGAAAAACGGAATAGCAATCACATTCAAACCCGATGCTTTCCGCAGCATGGGGCGCAATTCAAGGGGAGTGCGCGGCATTCGCCTAGAAGAAGGCGATTCTGTTATTAGAATGCTCGATATTAAAAAAGGCTCGCTTATTCTAACAATCTCCAAAAACGGTTTTGCAAAACGCACCGACCCCGAAGAGTACAGAGTTACCAACCGCGGCGGCAAAGGCGTAACAAATTTGAAAATCACTGAAAAAACCGGAAACGCCGTTTTTGTAGAAGCTATTTTGCCCGATTACGACATTATAATAAGCACCAAAGAAGGCCAAATGATTCGCATAGATTTAGACAGCATAAGGGAAACAGGCCGCTCTGCGCAGGGCGTTAAAGCAATCACGCTTTCCGAAGGCGATTCTGTTCGCGATGCTGCGGCAATTCCGAGCGTAGAAGACATTGAGTCGGAGTCTGGCGCAGAAAAGGCTGCTTTTGAGAATGCAAAGGAAGCGGAGGTTGTGGAGGCAGAAGTTGTTGAATGATTCGCCGCCCCTTGATGCAAAACGAGATCTCTGAACTTGAAACTGCAGGCAATGTTTGCGATAATTGGAACGATATACGAGTTGCGCAAGACTTCACAACAAAAAACATACGCAATTCAAAATTCACCGGCAAAATAAAGTTGCATGGCTTTTCCGGCAAAGTTATTATTTATGCTGGCGTTCAGTTTCAAACCGGAATTTTCAATTCGTGGATCAATGAAAGCGTTATAGAAGACGCTTGTGTTTACGATGTAAAGCTTTTATCTTGTTCTGTTGTATGCGAAGGTGCTTTGGTGTTCAATGCCGGTTCAATCACTTGCGATAAAGATATGCTGCAGGTAAAGATTGGCACTGAAATGGGGTGCCGCATATTGAAGCGGCGATTCAGCGAGAGTGAGCGCACGGTTATAGGGCGAGGAGCGAAAGTTTGCAATATAAATTCGCTTGAAAATTCGCATTTGGGCGATTCTGTAGAAGTTCTAAACGGTGCTTTGCTTAGGGATTCAGTGGTTGAAAACAACAGTGTTATAGCAGACAATGCCATTGTGCGTTCTTCTTTTATAGATTCGTATTCGCATATTAGCGAGGCTGAAGTTTGCAATTCTCTGGTTGGTCCTTTAACGCAAGTTCATCATCACAGTTTGCTGATTTCTGCGTTGTGGCAAGAGGGCAGGGGAAATGTTGGCTATGGAGCAAACGTGGGCAGCAACCACACCGGCAGAATGCCAGATCAAGAGATTAGGCCAGGATATGGGCTATATTTTGGGCTTGGGTGCAGCATTAAATTCCCTGCGAATTTTTCCGAAGCACCTTTTACCATGATTGCCACAGGCGTGATTTGCGCTCCGCAAAGGTTGAAATTTCCTTTTAGCTTAATAAAAAATTCCGAGGCTGCTTTTGGCGGTTTGAATGAAATTGTCCCAGGCTGGGTTTATACGAAAAATACCTATGGTGTTTTCAGGAATATATACAAATGGGATAAAAGGAGCGGTGAAAATGTTCACCTGGATTTTCTGTATTCAAATTCAATTTTAGATTCGGTTGTATATGCTTGTAGCACGCTAAAAGATTTTTTGCAGAGCAAAAGCGCATTGCCTCATGTGTTGAGCGAAAAAGATTTGCCGGGTCTTGGGAGTAATTTTATAAATTCGGAAAATATTGAAAAAATAATTGATTCTTATGAAGCATATTTTGAGGAATATGATTTTTACAAAAAGAATAAAAAAATAAAAGAATCCATAATTTTCCGCATTGAAGAAAATTTGAAAAGAGATGAAGCAAGGGGGCAAAAAATTTTCGACGACTATATGGAGTTTCATCCGAGGGACGAGGAATTTTTCAGGTGGGTGTATGGGTTGGGGTGAGCGCTCTTTCCTTTTATCTGCTCTCTAACGCTCCCTGAAATCAAAAATTAATGGCAGGCTTTCAGCAGCGTAGCTTGGTGGCAACGGGGGTGGCTTTGTTATTTGAATCGCTCGCATTGCCAATCTGTCCCACACGGAATTGCCAGAAGAAGTGCGGAGAATTACCTCGTTTATTTCGCCGTTTCTCGCTATTTGAAATTGCACGGAAGACCTTGTTCCTTGCGCAATTTCAGTTCCGGCGGGAGGGTTGAAGTTTTGGTAGATAAGCCTTAGCAACCTGTTTAGGTATTCCTGCATCTGCGGATCCATAGCCACTGTTCCCAAAGTCCTCAAAGCAGGCATTTCCATATCTGGCCTTCTAATGTCTTTTGGCAAATCCATGGGCATTTCCATTGGCGGCGGCGTAGGCGTAGGCACCTCTGTTGGCGGGGTTGGGGTAGGCACGGCTGCCGGCGGAGTGGGCACAGGCCGCTCAGGGGGTAGCGGCCTTGGTTCGGGCTGGCGGGGCTGGGGAACGGGTTGCACGGCCGGCTCAGGAATTGGCTGCGCAATGGGTTCAGGGGGCGGAGGTGGGGCAATGGGTTCAGGAGGCCGTTCGGGAACCCTCGTTGCTTCGGGAGGAGCTGGCGGAGGCGGTGCCATATTTACCAATTCAAAAAAAGGTATGGGAGGCGGTTTTTCTTTTTCCGGGCGCAACCATATCATTATAAGCAATGTAGCTATAATGGCAAAATGAAATAAAAAAGAAGCAGCTATTACTGAAAAAAAATCATTTTTTTCGTTGTAAAAATCAGGATACATGGCTAAAAGTTTCCGCTAAACCCAATACGTTGTTCATACCCCATTCCCTCAATCAACATGCTGTAACTGTAATCCAAGGCAAAGCTTTTAATTTTGTAGCCTGCGCCCAAGGAAAACAAACGATGGTGACCAGCTTTTGGAGTATCTTCATTGCTATCAAAAACAGAACGAGCATAGCGAAAAACATCTATAAGCTCTCTCTGAATTCCCGCTCTTAACAAAACCGGTTCGCTAAAATGATATTCAAAACCGAGCTTCCCAGCAGCAGGAGAATAGCGTGGCGCAGAACATTCAAGAAGCCAAGTGAAATTCTGGCTTGAACGCCAAAAGCCGCCTATGGCAAATTCTGAAATGGTTGCAAAACCGGTCTCACCGCCTTTTGTGTATGGGCGAAATAACCCGCCAAAATTACGGCCAATAAGAGCAAGCCCATAGCGGGAAGAATTGAGGTTCAAAAGAAAGCCCCAATCCATAGCAAGCCCCATAGCCACTTGCCCGCCATCTACCTCCGATAATCTATCCCAAAAATATCTGCCTGTTATGCCGAACTTAAAAAGCTTCATAGGAAAAGCGGCGGTTATAGCATAATACTGGGCTATAGGGTGGCTTGAAATACCTGTTGGCTCGCCATCGTAGCCATAGTGCGGCACTTCGCCGTTATCTACAAAGCCCCAAGTGTGCTGCATTCTGCCCGTTAAAAAACTATGCGAAAAAGCCAGCACTCCCTGATTATCCGCAAAATCACCGCCCTGCCAGGAAGCACCACCGCCGAAATCCTCCCCGGAAAGCAAAGCCGGGTTCATCAATGCCGCCCCGAAATCCCGAGACTGCAATGCAGAACCAGCCCCTTCAAAAGCAGCCGTTCGCGGGCTTTGCAAAAGCGAAACCCATCCAAAAACAGCCAAGCTTTCATTCTCTTTGCCAAAATACGCATGCGAAGCGGCAAAGAGCAAAAGAACAAATAATGAAAAACGCACTACCATGCCCTCTCGCTGTTTAAAGACAGCCATTCCTCACATTCAAGGGCTGCCAAACAACCGGAACCCGCCGCAATAACCGCTTGGCGGCGATGCGGATTTTGAACATCGCCAGCAGCAAAGACTCCTTCTACATTTGTTTTTGTGCTACCAGGTTCTGTTATAATAAATCCCTGCTCATTTAATTTCAACTGGCCGCCTAAAAAATCCGTGTTCGGTTTATGCCCAATCGCATAGAAAAGCCCAGAAACCTCAAGGCTCTTTTGCTCGCCGTTAACAGTATCTTGCAAAACCGCAGATTCCAGAAATTTGCTGCCTTTCAATTCTACTGGAATGCTATTCCACATAATTTTTATTTTTGGGTTACTTTTTATTCTCTCTTGCAAAACGTGGCTTGCTCTGAATTTATCTCTGCGATGAATAAGCACTACTTCGCTTGCGAATTTGGAAAGAAATTCCGCTTCTTCCATAGCGGTATCTCCGCCGCCTACAACGGCAATTACTTTATTTCTGAAAATAGGCAGAGCGCCATCGCATACCGCGCAGGCGGAAATTCCCTTTTGCCAAAATTCCTTGCTGCCCGGAATATCCAAAACCTTTGCCGTTGCCCCTGTTGCGACTATTATGCTTTTCGCTTCTGCGCTTTCGCCGCTTTCCAGCGTTAATGTAAAAGGTTTTTTGGATAAATCAACGGAGCTAACTGTTTCCGTTAAAATGCGCGCTGAATTATTCAAAGATTGCTCACGCATTTGCTCCATAAGATCACCGCCTGAAATTCCGTTTGCAAAGCCTGGAAAATTCTCAATGCTATCTGTGGTGGTAAGCTGCCCGCCTGCAGCAATGCCGCCTGCCATAAAGCCCTCGAACATCAGAGGGTTCCGCTTTGCTCTGCCCAAGTAGATGCCAGCGGTGTGAGCCGCTGGGCCTGAGCCTATGATGATTACGTCTTCGATCATAGGGGTAAATATACATTTTTTTTACAGGCTTTGAGGTTATTTTGCGTGATTTTGGGTGGATTTGTCCCGATACCACGAATTTATATCTGCGCCCTCTGGCAAAACTCCAAAGGAATATGTTTCAAAACCAGCTTGCTGAAAGAGCGCAGAAATGCGTTTCTCTCCAGCTCTGCCAGGTTCATCGTTATCCAAGCACAATATGATTTTTTTATTTTTGAACATTTCCACCCATTCTGGCTTAAAAATATTTGCTCCTGGAATGCCAACTGCATTAAAGCCATAAGTTAAAAGCGTTAAGGCATCTATGGCTCCTTCGCACAGGTAAATTATTCCTGGCTCTCCGTCAAGAGCGGCTTTGTTATATGGAAACGGAATTGGAGCACCAAAATTCAATTCCTTTGGCGCAATGCTTTTATCCAATGCTCTCGCTTGAAAGGTGAAAGGCCGCCGTTGCTCATCTATATATGGAATTATAAGCGGATGTTTGCCGTATCGCAAAATTCCCTGGCTGTTAAACAAGCCCGCTTCTTGCAAAGTTTCCACGGAATGCAGTTTAAGAAGCTCACGGCTTACGCGATGGTAGTCGTCCAAAAGCCTCAAGAGAACTTTATCCCAAACAGCTTTGTAAATTCGCCTGTTTGCAAGCCACCAAGCAGCACGGCTGTTTAAGGGAATTGGGGAAAGCAATTTTAAAAAATCGAATAAAATTTTCTCTTTGAAAAATTTCGGTTGCTCTGTTGCTTCCTGTTCTTTTTTCTTTGAATAACCCGCTGTGAATCTTCGTATGCCTTGCATATCTCTTTTTATTGAAGGAGCGTCTCCGCACAGCCATTTTATGGCTTCTGGAAAGGTTGTTCCTAAATTCATTTGAACGAGGGAAATTACATCGCCTTTTACATCTTCGCACACAAAGCATTTAAAGTAGCCCTTTTCCTCGTTTATGCTAACAGAGGGCGTTCTGTCTCCATGCGCATGTCGTTCTGAAAAAAAACAACGAAAGCGCCCACGCGCAACCTGCAACCCGAGCCTCCTAGCAACAACCGTTATTGAAAGCTCGGATTTTAACCTCTTTAACTCATCGGAGCTTAGCATACAATTGAAATTTAGCAATTTTATATTTTCTCTTTATGATTTTAGACGGAAAATTTTTAGCTACGCAAATTGAACAGGAATTAAAGGAGCGTGTGCAGGCGGCAATCCAGAAAACAGGCAGCATGCCTGTTTTGGCCACAATTTTAGTTGGCGACGATCCTTCCAGCGCAACTTATGTAAAGATGAAAGGCAATGCCTGCAAAAGGGTAGGCTTGGAAAGCCTGCCCGTGCTGCTCCCCGCTTCAACTACAACAGAAGAGTTGCTAAAGAAAATAAAAGAGCTAAACGAAAATCCTCTAGTGCGCGGAATTTTATTGCAGCACCCTGTTCCCAAGCAAATAGATGAGCGAAAATGCTTTGATGCAATTTCAATCGAAAAAGATGTGGACGGCGTTACAAGTTTGGGTTTCGGCTTAATGAGCATGGGTGAGCGAGCCTATGGCTCTGCAACGCCAAAGGGCATAATTACGCTTTTAGAACATTATAAAATTCCGCTAGAAGGCAAGCATGCCGTTGTAATAGGCAGGAGCGCAATTTTAGGAAAGCCAATGGCAGCAATGCTTTTAAATAAAAACTGCACGGTTACAATTTGCCATAGCAAAACGCAAAGTTTGCCAAGTTTTATCAAGCAAGCAGACATTGTTGTTGGCGCAGTTGGAATCCCCGAATTTATCAAAACCGAGTGGCTAAAAAAAGGCGTGGTAGCTATTGATGCAGGCTATCACAACGGCGGCATTGGCGATATTCAAAAAGAGGGTTTGGCTTCTGTATGCTCCGCTTACACGCCGGTGCCAGGCGGCGTGGGCCCCATGACCATTGCTACATTAATTCAGCAGACAGTGGAGAGCGTGGGTGTTGGCGAAATTTCTACATTAGTGCTATGAATGCATTTTTGATTTTTGGGCCGCCAGGGTCTGGCAAGGGAACAGTAGGAGCTAAATTGGCAGCGGTTACTGGCGTGAAGCACCTTTCTACGGGTGATATTTTTCGGGGGCTTTCGCCTGCTAGCGAAAGTGGCAAGTTGTTTGCAAGCTATGCCGGAGCAGGCAAATTGGTTCCCGATGAAGTCACAATTCAGATTTTCTCACGCTATGTTAATGGTTTGGTGGACACAAATAAATTCGATCCCGAAAAGGATTATTTTTTGCTAGACGGCATTCCCCGCACAGTTGCGCAGGCAGACTTGATTAAAAGTGTTGTAAATGTAAAACACGTTTTTGTTCTCGATGTTCCCGACGATTCCGTTATAGTTGAGCGTTTGCTTAGAAGAGCGAAAATCGAAGGCCGCAAAGACGATGCCGATGAATCCGTTATCCGCGCTCGTTTAAAAGAATACGAAACCAAAACCGCCGCCGTTCTAAGTGCCTACGACAGCTCTCTAATAACAAAAATCAACGGCAACCAAAGCCCAAATGCAGCACTTAGGGATACGTTGGGTGCGTATTTAATGGTTAACGATTAGCCATTTTTTTAACTCTTTTGTGCTCATGGCTTTGCGTGAGGCGTAGTCTGCTAGTTGGTCTTCGCCGATATTGCCTAGCTTGAAGTAGCGGCTCTTCGGGTTTGCCGCAAAGTAGCCGCATTCGGAGGCTGCCGGAACCATCACGTAGTTTTCGGTTAGTTTTAGCCCTATGTTTTTTTCCGGTTGCAGGAGCTTCCATATAGTTGCTTTTTCTGTGTGGTCTGGGGTGGCAGGGTAACCAGGCGCAGCTCTAATTCCAATGCCGCCTAGAATGTCTCTGTGCAGTTTTTCTGTTAAGGCTTCTGCCAGGCGGTCTGCCAAAAGCCCTAGCATTATGGCGGAGTAATCGTCGTTGCTTTCAGTGAATTTTTGCCTTGCTTCGCTTGCCCCAATGCCTGCGGTGGCAACGAAAAGCCCTATGAAATCTTTTTCCTTTGGGTTGAAAAAATCTGCCATGCTAAGGAAGTTACCGCATTCTTGGGCTTTTTGCTGCCTTAAAAAATGTAGCTTTGCAAGCTCGCCTTTTTCCTTTTCTAAAACAGAAAGAGAGTCGCCAATTCTCTGCACTTCAAAGAAGCCTATTACTGCGGCAGCTCTTAGCAACTTTTTCTCTACGATTTCTTTCAATAAAATGCGGGAGTCGCTTTCCAAGCTTTTATGCTCTTCGGTATATTGAGCAGGCCTTAAGTCCCAAGCCCCAAAATACATTTTCCAATTTATTAAAGGGATAATGGCCTCCAAGTCCATATCAAGAAAGGTTTTAATGCCAAGAAAAGGAGGAGTCATCTTTATTCTTTTGATAGAAATCTCTTCTCCGCTTTCTCCCAGTCTGCTATATTCCACCACGCCTTTATCCAATCTGCGCGCAGATTTTTATACTTTAAATAATAGGCGTGCTCCCAAACATCAATAACCGTTATAGGCTTAAAGCCCAAGCTGATGGGGCTGATTTGATCGTGAGTATCGACAATTTCCAATTCTCCTGCCTTGTTTTTCACAAGCCAAGCCCAGCCAGAGCCGAAATGCCCCATGGCATACGCTGTAAATGCTTCAGCAAAAGCTTCAAAATTTCCCCACTTGGCATCTATCGCTTTGGCCAGTTCGCCAATGGCCTTGCCTGTGCCTTTAGGGCTAAGAGACTCCCAAAACAGGCAGTGGTTGTGATAACCGCCACCATGGTTTCTTAAAGCCGCCTGCTGTGGCTTAGGAGCAAGCTCTAAGCTGGTTAAAATTTCCATTATGCTCTTGCCCTGCCACCCTGCCGCTTCAACAGCTTTGTTTAAATTTGTTGTGTAAGCAGCATGGTGCTTTGAGTAGTGGATTTCTACTGTGGCAGCATCATAATGAGGTTCAAGCTCGTTAAACGAGTAAGGCAATTTAGGTAATTCAAATAACATAGGGATAATATAGAATTTTTTACTTGCCCCACATCCGACACTTTTTACCTACTCATAATCCGGTCTTGTTGTTAGAACCAGCGATACTCCATGCTTACCGTGGAAGGCGAGGGCGAAGCGAGTTATGAAGAGTTTAGGGGTGCGGACCCTGAAACCAAAACCATAGGAGTTTCTCAAGTTTGAAAGAGGAAGGTTTTTGAAATCGTCGCCGAATATGCCGTATTCGTTGAAGATAAGCGCATCTGCGTAAAGATCTATTGGCCACCTGTATTCTGTGGAAATACCCGCTATAAGCGGGCCGGTAAAGTGGCCGCTTGGATATGCACGCAAAGGATAGTTGTCTCCGAGCCTGCCCATAGCGGTAAATGGAGCCTTGCCCTTGTTTTCCTCTAGCATATAGCGAGCTTTTATCTGCGTTACCAACACTCGCCTTTCCAAAATTTCTTCTCTCACATTTATAGGATTAAGTATTTCAATTGCCTCCTTAAAAGACAAGTTTCTAAGCCGCTCCCTATTCGCCTCGCTCTCAGCCACGGTCATTGCATAGCTTTTATTGCCCAGTAAAAAGTAACGCACATAGCGACTTTCCACAGCGTGGTAATTATGATCTTTAGAACCGCTATAAGGGCTAACCGAAGCGTATGTATAGCCAATGGAAAATTTACTGCCTTTTGTTGGAGCATAAGGCTCATCAAGGGTGTTGCTAAACAAGGACACAGTTAGTGGAAAAGTATTAAAGTGCTTGTAAAAGCCTCTATCTTCCGCTTCTGGACTACTGTCAATTTCACCGCTTATATTTGGCCAGTCAAATCTATAAAAATTGTAACCAACAGCGAATTTCAAATTCCAGTAAGATACTAGGTTAAAGCCCAAAGCTGTGTAAAAATTGACCGAGCTATCGGCAAATGTATAGGTCATATTTTTTGGGTCTCTAAAGTCATTGCTGCCCATTTCTCTGTAACTTGCGCCAAGTTCCCCGAAAAAGGAAGTACTCATTATTTTGTTTTTTTGATAAAAAACAGAAGCATCCCAATCTGCATTGGTATAGAGACGAGGGCCAAAAAGCATATAATCGTCCCCAAAAAGCAAATTCGCATGCCTGTATGCAAAGCCTATATTGGAAGCACCGCCAATTTCCGCATTTATAGTAGGATAAAACATTATTTGCCCTTCATCGCCATAGGTTATTAAGTTATGCCCTTTTTCGATTAAATTTTCTCTTGATATATAGATTAGCGGCGGTATAACAGGATACATCAAAAATTCAACTGTAGGTTGGACAATGCGTACAAAGGGCCAAGAAACAATGGCCAAAAGCCTATCTCTATGCTCTATGTTTATAATGGTAGAATCTTGGCTGAAATCGTCATCAAGCTCAGGCTCAGCAGCATTTGCAGCTACAGCTAAAGCAGCTAGTAAAAAAAGCGTGTTGAAAAAATTTTTCATTTACTAAATTTGGAATTTACAAATGTTTTCTTTAATCACAAGGCTTTTGCTGTTCACACAGAATTTCCCCAAGTCGGTGATAGCTACCGCAATGGCGTTATCGCTTTTAAGCGTATATCCCATTTCCAAGCTGCGCTGGGAGCTGAATATATCAGATTTGCTCCCAAAAGAACATTCTGCCATAGCCCTGCAAGACTCCGTGCTCAAGAAATTCGGCGGGTGGCAAAGCTTAATAATCCTTTCAAAATCCCCAGACAGCGCGGCTAATGCTAGCTTTATATCCTCCCTCGCAAAAGCCATGCAGCAAAGCCCCCTAGTGAACTTGGCTGAATACGGCACAGAGGCGGATTTTTACCGGGAAAATAAGTTTCTGTACATAAATCTCTCCGATTTGGAAGCAATCAACGAAAGAATCAAAAAGCTGGTGACAAAGCAAAAAGAAAAATTGAATCCTTTTATAGTAGAGCTAATAGAGGAAACTCCTTCAACAGAGGAAGGCTTTTCGCTGGAAGACCTTGAGCAAAAATATTTGAAAAGACTTAAAGATTTTAGAGGAAATGAAGACGGAACAATAAGGGTGCTGGAAATTTATCCATCGTACGACAATTTGAGCTTGCCCGATATGAGAAGGCTGCACAGGCTTGCTAGAACCAAGGGAGATTCTTTGAGCAATACTCAAAATATAGAAGTGCTTTACGGCGGCACGGTTTATGATTTTGTGGCAAGCAGCAGAACCATACTCTCAGAAGTAAGGCTTGCCGGGTGGATTACCGCCGGCATATTGCTTGTTATTTTCATATCGGCATGTTTTAGAATGCCGGCTATATCCTTAATAACCGCTCTGTGCATTTCAATGGCAACGCTATG
Source organism: Candidatus Fibrimonadaceae bacterium (assembly GCA_031281155.1). Classification (GTDB taxonomy): domain Bacteria; phylum Fibrobacterota; class Fibrobacteria; order Fibrobacterales; family Fibrobacteraceae; genus Fibrimonas. Next base: position 6,470 of record JAITFT010000072.1, on the reverse strand, counting down.
GACATTCGCAACAATTGCCTTGTTATTTGAAAGAATAAATATATTCACAATTTTAATAGGGCTTATAATACCAGCTCTAGGCAGCAGAAATGCTACGCATTTGCTTGCCAGATACACAGAGGAAGTGCAAAAAGGGCTAAAGGTTAAGCTTGCGTTGGAAAGCACAATGCTTGGCATGGGGCAACCCTTTGCTGTCAGCGCTTTTTTAAGCTCCTCAATATTGCTTTGCCTCACCTTTATTCCGCTTCAGGGAATAAGGGAACTCGGAATTGCCGGCGGTCTTGGAATTTTATTTATTTGGATAGCCATAAGCACGGTACTTCCAGCTATGCTTATAACCTTGCAAAAAAAACGCGAATTTAAACTCTATGCTAGAATAACTTTCAAACTTTCAGATTTTTCGCCACAGCCCTTAAAAGTAAATAAAAAATATATTCTAGCGATTCTGCTCGTTACCATAGCGCTTGTAGCTCAGGGAGTTTTTCCAAAAATGGAATATCGCTTTTCAAAAACAGAGTTTCCAAAAGCTTCGGAACCTGTATCAAAAATTCTAAAAAGCATAAATGAATACAATGCCGAGCCTATTATAGTTTTTTTCCCAAATGCAAAATATGCAGAAGCAATTGTTGACAAGTATCCCCATATAAACTGGGTAACTCTCGCAAGCCTGCTACCCAGAGAGCAAAGCAAGAAATTCAAAATACTCGGCGAAATTCGCTCTGCTTTAACCCCGGAAATACTGAAAAAACTGCGTGGCAACGATTCTCTTAATGTAAATAAAATAATAGAGAATTGGAATGTAAAACCCATAAAAACCGAAGATCTGCCCGAAAGCTACCAACTGAAATTTTTAGGCAAAGATGGCTCGCTTGGCGAATTCGGTTTTATTTTTCCAACTTTTGATACAGACAACGGGCTTGAATGCCGCAGATTTGCCCGCAGTTTAAACGACATTTTCTTGCCAAACGGCGCACCGCTTAAAACCACTGGAGAGCCTGTAATCCGCGCTGCCCTGCTGGATTTGAGCCTTCCGTGGCTTGGCAAATGCACAATAATCGGCTGTTTGGTAATTTTGCTTTGGCTTTTAATATTTCAGGAAAAAAGAAATCGCATCTTCTTAATTTTAGTTTCGCCTGCTCTTGGTTTTTTATGGTTCTTTGGACTTTTGCACCTCTTCAATATTCCCTTGACTTTTTATAATATTTTGGCAATTCCTCTTTTAATTGGAATTTCAATAGACGGCTCTTTATTTTTATGGCAGCGTTATTGGGAAGAAGGGACAGGTTCATTGCCTTTCGTTTATCGCAGTAGCGGCGCAACCGTTGCCATATCTTACCTTATGCCAATCGTAGCATTTTCCAGTTTGTGCTTTTTGTCGCATCCGGGTCTTAAAAATCTCGGCATTGTAACGGTAATAGGAATTTCAAGCATTCTTTTAGCGCACATTGCGGTGTTTCCAATTGTGGCAGGCTTTGTGGAATATAAGCGGTTGAAAAGGAGTTTTAATGACAATGTTCGGAGGCTCAAGCTATGACTGCGCTTGAAACATTAAAACGCTACTTCGGTTACGATAGTTTTCGCAGTGGCCAAGAAACGCTAATTGATGGCGTCCTTGCGAGGAAAGATGTTTTGGGCGTGATGCCGACTGGGGCGGGGAAATCGGTGTGCTTTCAAATTCCTGCGCTTATGATGAATGGCATCGCAATTATTATATCGCCGCTTATTTCGCTTATGAAAGATCAGGTAAATGCCTTAACTCAATCGGGAATTCCAGCGGCATTTATCAACTCCTCGCTTAGTGGGTGGCAAATAGACAAAGTGTTGCAAAAGGCGCAAAGCGGAGCCTATAAGCTGCTTTACGTTGCCCCCGAAAGACTGCTCTCATCTGATTTTTTGCATTTTGCGCAAACTGCCGAAATATCAATGCTAAGCGTTGACGAAGCTCACTGCATATCGCAATGGGGGCAAGATTTTCGCCCAAGCTATTCCAAAATACCGGAATTTGTCGCAAACTTGCCGAATCGTCCGGTTTTGTCGGCATTTACGGCAACGGCAACTTCAAAGGTGCGAGAAGATATAGCCGCTTTGCTTGAATTAAAAGAGCCTGTTATTTTAATCACTGGCTTTGATCGCAAAAATCTTTATTATGAGGTACAAAAACCCAAAGACAAATATGCCGCACTCACAGCATTTTTAAAAGATAAAAAAGAGCGAAGCGGAATTATTTACAGCTCCACTCGTGCCACGGTTGAAGAAGTTTGCGAAAGATTAAAAGCAGACGGCCACAATTCCTCACGCTACCACGCTGGGCTTTCCGACAAAGAACGCCACGATAACCAAGACGATTTTCTCTACGACCGTGCGCAAATAATGGTTGCAACAAATGCTTTTGGAATGGGAATTGACAAATCTAACGTATCGTTTGTGGTGCATTACAATATGCCCAAAGATATGGAAAGCTACTATCAAGAAGCCGGGCGTGCAGGGCGCGATGGCGAGCCTGCCGATTGCGTTTTGCTCTACAGCGGGCAAGATGTTCGCACAAATTTGTGGCTTATTGAAAATAATCAAGAGGCGCAATATCCCGACAAAGAAACAGAAGAATTGCTAAAAGAACGCGACCGCAAGCGATTGCGTGAGATAACCTTTTATTGCGCAACAAATGATTGTCTGCGTGGGTACATTCTTAAATACTTCGGGGAAAAACCGCCGAATCACTGCGGAAATTGCAGCAGTTGCAACACAAATTTTGAAACAGTTGATATAACGCTTGAAGCACAAAAAATCCTTTCTTGCGTAGCAAGAATGAGAGAACGCTATGGAATGAAAATGCTGACAGACGTGCTTCGCGGCAGCAAAAGCGAAAAAGTACTGCGCCTCGGGTTAGACAAGCTGTCAACTTATGGCATAAGCGAAAAATCCGAAAAGCAGCTTTATGAAATTATTAACCAGCTAATACTGACAGGCTATCTTTTGAAAACCGATGATGAATATCCCGTGATTAAACTCGGAGAACGCGCAAATGAAGTTTTGCGGCACAGTGAAACAGTGCAGATGAAGTTATCAAAGGAAAAACAGCGGCAAGAAGCTGTGGAAAAAAAGCAATTTGTTGTTAGGCAGATTGATGGCAAATTGTTTACCGCTTTGCGTGAACTCAGGCTTGCCATCGCAAGCGAACAGAATGTGCCGGCCTTTGTTATTTTCCCAGACAGCGCTTTGATTGATATGTGCGCAAAACTCCCGGCAACGAATGAGGAATTCTTGAAGGTGTCGGGTGTGGGGCAAGTAAAGTTGGAACGGTATGGCGAAAGATTTTTAAAGGTTATTGCGGAGTTCGAATCCAGCGACTAAATCAGCGTTTACAAAAGCTATCAAAGACTCGCGCTCAAAGCGCTTCGCCGAGCAGGAATCAAAACCTATAAATTTCTATATTAAGCCTATAACCACAGTCGTAGGAGGCCCCATGCCCAAATACCTGCTTGTTTTTTCGCTCTGTGCCGTATTAGGCATTGTTCACGCCCAAAATGAGCCTTTTGCTCTGGGGGCAGATATTTCCTGGGTACAGCAGAGGGAAAATCCCGCATCTGCTGGCGGAGGCAATGTGCAATATTACCATAACGGACAAGCACGAGATATGCTTGATATATTAAAAGAAAACGGTTTCAACTATATACGTTTGAGGCTTTTCGTTGATCCTACCGTAGAAGTGCCCGAAGATCGTGATGTTCAAAGGGATTGGTATGCCTCGCCCTATTCTACGAGAGGGTACTGCGGTCTTGACTCCACCATAAAATATGCAAAAAAAGTAAAAGCTGCCGGCATGAAATTTCTTTTGGATTTCCATTATAGCGACACTTGGGCAGACCCAGGCAAGCAATATAAACCCGTATCGTGGCGGGGGCTTAATTTCACCGAGCTAACTGCAAGAGTTCGTTCATACACAAGGGAAAGCCTTGAAGCATTCAGAGACAACGATGTGTTGCCAGATATGGTTCAGGTTGGCAATGAAGTCATCAACGGAATGATACACCCCGATGGTCGTAGTTGGGCAAGCGGCGGCGTTGGCGGATGGCCCAGTTTTGCCAGGCTGGTACATGCGGGTATTAATGGCGTGAAAGATGTGGATCAGAATATTTTAATAATGATGCATACTGTTGCAGATGCTAGCCCTAGCCCCAATAGTTGGTTAACTAGTTTAAAAACAAACCTTAACACGATAGAAGCTGGTTTCGGAAACAGAATAGATGTATTTGGAATATCGTACTACCCAAGATGGCATGGTGATTTGAATACTTTGCAGGGGCAATTAAACGCTGTAGCCAATAACCATGATATTAAAATATCAATTGTGGAATATGCAGACTTTCATCGCGAAGTCAACGATATGGTTTTTGCATTGCCCAATAACAAAGGTTTCGGCACTTTCGTATGGGAACCACAGGAATTTGCTGGAGATAATTCAGTGCCGCTTTTTGATTGGAGAAACAGCCCAAGCGGTCGTCACTCAAACGCCCGCCTGTTACTATACCCGCAAATGGCAATAGACTACGGTCTCACTGCCAGCAGCTCCAGCAGCCGCCCTCCAAGCAGCAGCTCGGTAACGCCAAGCAGCAGTTCTGTAGCTCCGAGCTCAAGCAGCGCAACAACAATTACCTGCACCTTGCCAGCCGGCCTAGTTGCCGGAACCAACGTTAATGCCGCTGCCCAAAGAGGCTATTTAAGATGCAGCAACACTGGCAATGCTCCTACAACAGGCTCTCCTACTTGGAACGGAAATCCGAGAGCGCCCTTTAACGGCACTACCGTAGCCGCCGCAGGAAACTACACTGGCATTACAGTAACCGCAAATTGCGGCTTAGGTGCTACTAGCGTTTCCGGCACTTGCAACAACATTGCCATAGCCGCTGCCTCAAGCAGTAGCTCCATAGCCCCAAGCTCCAGCAGTGCAAATTCCTTTACTTGCACAGGCTTGGTTGCAACCGGAACAGTAGGCACGGCAATCACTGCTCCTACAGTGCGTTGCAATGGCACCACCGTTACCAACAACCTCACATGGACACCTACGGGTCGCGTTCCAACAGCAGCAGGAACCCTTGCTGTTAGCGTTAGCAGAGGCAACGCTACTGGTACTGGCAATGCTTGCGCTGGCATGACAGCACTATGCGGCAATGTATCTGTTTCCGCTGCCCCAAGCAGTAGCTCCATAGCCCCAAGCTCCAGCAGCAGCCTGGCAAGCAGCAGTTCAGCGGCTGCCCCAAGTTCCAGCAGTTTCAACGGAGCAAGTAGCTCAAGCAGTTCAAGCAGCGAAGCTGGCAGTAGCAGCTCTGCGGGAAGCACGCCTATTATTGCCGTTAACAACCAAACGCCGTTTCACATATATACAACAGGCAATTATATAATCTTGGAAAACCTCCCGGCCAACTCAAAGGTGGAGATATATAACCTGGGAGGCAAACTGATTTACGCTACTAGCTCAAGCGCAAATTCAGGCAAAATGAAAATTCCGGTTCAGGCAAAAGGAATGTACGTAGTCAAGGTAGGATCTACTCCTCCTCTTCTTCTTCCTCTTCTTCCATAGACTGCTGTGACTTGCCTAACAAGTCATCTGCATTCAAGGTAAGGAACCTATCTCTGTTTCGATCTTTGCTATCGAAATAGACTTTGAAAGAGTATTTGCTCCAACCTACCTTAATGCTGCGTTCTTGAGGATTGTTTACAATTGTTGTGTTAAGGCGAGCATCGTCTCCTGTGCAGGGTTTGCCATTGCAACGCGGCAATTTTTGGGAGTCTGCATATCTCTTAATGAAAGCTATGGTTCTCTCTCTATCGGGAGTTTTCCAAATGCTATCTATCATGGTCCATAACAACTCATTGTTTTTGAGGTTGTCGTTAATTTGGGCTACTTGAAAGTCTATTCTTTCTTGCCTTTCTTTAACAAATTCTTTTGCTTGCTTCTCGTAGTTTCCTTTTGCGAAAACGAAGAATACCAACGCCATCACTATTACCGTAGCAATAGAGCCAAGCACTGCGATATTCATCATAAGTGGATTTTCAAACAGGGGTTCATCTTTTAAGCTCATAGGGACCTTCCTTTTTTAGGGTGAATATGAGAGTAATGTAGAAAACGCTGAACAAGGTTTACTATATTACCCCCCACTTGGAAGAATGCCGGAGTGGTCGATCGGGGCGGTCTCGAAAACCGTTGTTCGCAAGAACCGAGGGTTCGAATCCCTCTTCTTCCTGTAAAATTTTTCTACATTACCCCCCATGTCAGAAAATAATTACAGTGGCTCAAATATTACCGTTTTAGAAGGTTTGGAGGCTGTGCGAGTTCGCCCAGCCATGTACATAGGCAGCACAGATAGCAAGGGCTTGCACCACTTGGTTTGGGAGGTTGTGGATAACTCCGTAGATGAAGCCCTAGCTGGGTTTTGCGATAGAATAGAAATTTCAATAACGCCAAACAACGG
>JAITFT010000066.1 GCA_031281155.1 Candidatus Fibrimonadaceae bacterium | reverse complement strand
TATTGACTCAACCTCTTCCTTGCCAAGGTATTTTAGTATCTGCGCCAAAACAGGCTGTCCCATTAAAATGCGGGACGAATTTTTGCTATCTTCTTCCATGGTTAGATTCCTTTTTTTGTTTTTTTTTTTATAGCCATTTGGCAGGCGAAAGTTTGCCATCTTAGTTTAGAGAGAAAAAGAAACAGATTTTAAAAAGTTAATGGGCCACCAGTGAGAAAATCTATTATATCATGCTGGTTGTCAAAGGGTCTGTTGTAACAGCAGTTGTCTAAATAAATCCTCACAATGGAAAACTTTCTATTATTCCGTTCTTGGCCTTAATTTGTTTGTAAGATTCCATAAACGTTTTTTGCGATCCTGCTCCGAAAGAAAGGCTATATCTCTGGAATGAAGAATCGTAGATTATTTTTCCTTTAAATGGTAGCAACGTAGTTTTTACAATACAAGGCAAGCTGCACCGTATTACCATTTCGATGGGATCGCTGATGCCAATAACTCCATATAATTTTTGAGTGTCGCTAGACGGCATAAATACCGAGTATTTTTTTAGGTATTTTAAAATAATGAAATCACCATATATAAAATTTGCTCGCCAAGACGTGAGTATCGCCTTTTCTTCATCTGAAAGCCTGGCTCCATCTTCAATTAAAAATTCGTCTATGAGTGACGGATTTTCCCATAATGCTTTTTTTATTATAAGAAACGGTTCTTGTTTCACATCATTTCCATATATTGGTCTTTTAAACGCAGGTACAATTTTATGCTTGCAATTTATGCTGTAAATAAGCATATACCAAAGCTTAAAGAATAGGGCTATATCTTCTTTGTTAAGATTTTCGGTTGGATTTTCTATTATCTTATTGACATTGCTTTTAATCTTTAAAAGTACTTTTTTTAAGTCTTTTGGATCGACTGGATTTCCAAAGAACATATCATCAATCAAAATTTCAAAATCTTCGTCATTCAAAAATTCGTCTATAAATTGCTCTGCTTGCAGAAGATAATCTTCTTTATCCCTGCACTGGCTCGCCAAAGAAACAAAATACAATGCCAAATCGTAATTAAATTTTTCGGCTGCTAAGATTGTAGCCTTGTATACTTCATCTGATAAATCATCTAGGTCCATACGGTGAATGTAGAAAAAATTATCGGCAAAATCACAATTTTCCTTTCAATTCTTCTATTAGCTACCCCTTTTGGCCTGGAATTTGGCTTTTTGTCTGAACGATGATTTTTCTATCTTATGGGAGAAGGTGTTAAAATGTCAAAGCTCAAACCTATAAATATTTCCCTACTTTCCGAAATCCGTTCTCTAATAGAATCGGCTCGTCAGAGAGTAGCTGTTAATGTCAATGCAGAACTAAGTTTATTATATTGGAATATTGGCAGGCGAGCAAATTAGTTACACACTGTGTAACCAATTAACCTGGTCTCATATCCGCATTGTAATTTCAATAGAAGATACTTTAAAGCGTAATTTTTACATTGAAATGTGTAAAATGGAGCATTGGAGCGTTAGAACTCTTAGGGAGCGGATAGATTCAATGCTGTATGAGCGTACAGCAATCAGCAAAAAGCCTGAATTAACTATAAAACACGATTTATCATTGCTTTCAAAAGAAAACAAATTAACGCCAGATATAGTTTTTAAAGATCCGTATTTTTTGGATTTTCTTGGCTTAAAAAATTCATTTTCGGAAAATGATTTGGAAAATGCTATTTTGGCTGAATTGCAACAATTCATTATTGAATTCGGAACAGATTTTGCTTTTTTAAGTCGTCAAAAAAGAATCACGATAGATAACGAAGATTATTACATAGATTATTCTTTCTTTGATAGGACCGACGATCTAGTTTTCTTCTTGATAATAAACCTTGTAAAATTTACCTTTTCTATCTTCACCTTGTTCTATTAAACTACGATCGCCATGGATATAGATATGGAAGTTTCTGTCCAATTTTATAACGCTTTTTAATAGACGAGCTTGTTTTTTAACTGCATTTTCTGAAATGGCAAAATTATCGGCAATATCCATATCATAATCTTGTTCGTATGCGGTTTTATATTTTTTGAAACTTTTAATTATATCGGGATTTTCCATCACTTCATTGGTAAATTCTTTCATGTCAAAACTGTCATTTTCTTTAAAAAATTTGACTGATTTATTTAACAAATCTACTTGATCAGCTTTGGAAACATCGAATTGTTGTGGCAATTCGTCTTTTATGAAATTCTTGGTGAGTGATAGGATATTTTGGGTGTTGTAGTATTCATCCTTTCGTTGACAAATATGAAGAAAGTCATCAATCCAATACTGTGCTTCAACGCCTTTGTTGGTATTGTCTACTACTGCAACTACATAGCCATTTTCTTTTTCCATATTGAATATCAGGCAACCTTTATCTAATTTGTTGATATTAATGCCCTTTTCGCTTTCAATTTCAAAACCGTCGCCTGCGGGGTATACTTTCAGAAAAGTATCTTTATTTTCGGATTTGAATAATCCTATTGCATCAACTGTTTCGCCATCAATGATGCAATCTTTGAAATAGACTGTGTAGAATTCTCCGCTTTTGATTTTGGGGTGTACGCTTTGTTCGTACAAATGTTTGGCAAGATTTACGGATTGTTTCAAAAGTGTTTCGGGATTGGCGAAGATTTTGCTTACGCAAACAAATGCTTCATTCATGTTTATGTCTATGTCGTGGTAGAAGTTGAAGTATTCGGTGGATTTGAAGGGAGAAAGAAAATATACATTAAGTATATTATTAATTTCTTCATTAATACCAATACAACTCATTGATATTTTTATTTTTTCATCTGTCGTTTTATTACCAACAAAATGAATTGACATGTTTTTTATTTTTGACATATTTTACTACCCCATTTTATTATTGTGTCTATAATACTAGAATTTTGTTTAAAAAAAAGAATTGCTAACACAATTGTTAATAAAATCGGAATTAGCCAAGTAATAAATTGAATTTGTTTTATTCTATTATTTTGTTTATCCCATTCAGAATCAACTAAAGAAAAAGATTCTTTTATCACTTCGTTCATTGAATCGAAAGATTGCTTATAAACATCAATGTTGTGCTTTATAAACATTAATGCACTCTTTTGATTTTTAATAAACAATTCAATTAAATAAGAAAATATGAATAAACTACAAATTATACCTATGTTTTTGTTTGTAAGCACTTTGTCAAAATCTACACTTGTAGTAGCAAGAACAAATGCTGTTGGTATTGCTATTAATTTCGTTTGTGCTTCATTAATTATGGATTGTATTTTTTTTGAATATTCTAATGCCTCTTTGTCTAATTCAGCTTTAAGTTTATTGTAAGAAAAATTTCTAATGTAGTATTGGTAAACATTTTTTGCTCTATCTAAAAAAATGCTTATGTTTGATAATAAAAATCTGAATCTATTCTCTTCATCTTCAGTTTTTAGAAAATCTACTAGTTCATTAATGAAAATTAATCTTTGTTTTTTATCTATATTTTTTTCATCTAATGCATTAATAATTTCATTTAATGTTTCAATATCGTTATTCTTAATTTGTTTAATATCATTTGAATCATATTTAAACAATAACAATAATACCTTATCTTCTTGAGATATAAAAGAATAATCAATATTAGTTTCAGAATAATTGTGTTTTGCGTTTTTTTTTATAATATCAATTAACAATACAACTATTGAATAAGAGTTAATAATATGGTTATTACTATTAGTATTAAAACAATTAATGTCTCTAATATAACATTGCAGTAAAGGAATTGAGTATAAATTTTTTCTAATAAATGCATCAATATCTTCATAATAACCAATCGAAGATAAATGTAATAAAGATAACTCAATACTCACAGTATCGCCAATATTCAAGTCATCCAAAATCACAATATTACCATTTTTAATAACAGAATTAATACAATTTTGGGCATCAAATAATCGTAAGCACTCTAAATTGTCGATTATATGGTTAGTTATAAGAAGCCTATCATTTTCAGTTTCAATATCTGCTGAATTTATGATATTTACAAATTGATTAAGCATATTTTAAGGAATCTGGTCTGAAAGAGAAATATCTTTAATGGTTAGTTGTTTTTTCTTATCATCATAAAACACTCGTTTTTCCAAAAGTTCATTATTAAACTCTATAGATAATTTGCCTTCTTTATCTCTATAGCGTATAGAACCAATATTACGCAATACTTTTGCATCACCACTTATTATTTCATCAACGGCCCGTTCTTCATCAGAGGCATATTCTTGAAACAAAGTCGGATTTTCTATATCAATCAACGCAGATATTGCTGATAAAGAAATCTCTTTCTTTTCTTTCATGCAGTCATTACAATAAACAGAGACTTTGTTTCTAGTTTCTATTGTTTTTTCTCTGTTGTAATTATTTTCTTTACAAAAACGCTCAAGAGCATTAACTAACCTCTTAGAAGACTCTGTACTTGTTGTTTTATTGGCGTTACCAATAAATTTCATAAAATAAACACTTAAATCCTTATTCCCTTTAATCAATGATAAATACGTTTTAACGTCAGAATTAGGGTTGTTTTGATAGTCATTCCATTTAGTAAGATTAATTTGACATGCAAGATCAATTTTGTTTAATTCAATATTTTTTGTATCTTCGATTGTTAATTTGACCTCATTAAACACGTAGCTATCTTTATTGTTAATTGCCAAAATTAAAATAAATTCTGTTTGTTTTTTTGTATCAAAGTAATGAGCAAAGACAATAAAACCACCTGTCGCTGGCGCAACATCTTGTATATTGGTTTTATAATATTCCATACAATTACATGAAAAAGCGTAAAAATCTTTTTGTTTAATATATGTTATAAGTTCATTCTGAAATTTATTACTTTCCAAATCATCAAAAATACCGTACGTAGGAGCTGATTTTTTATAATATGCTTCTGAAGCAATGGCAATAAATTTTTTTTCTTTATCTGTTGAGTTAATTATTGCATTTGCTAACTTTAAGGTCGCCCTCCTTTCTCCAGCGTTTTTATTCACCTTGTGTATTATAAATCCATTTAGACTTATATTATGACCGATTTTCTTAACATCCTTTATCATACCTTATATACCATCCTTGCCTCTTTTAACGGTGTCTCTCTGCAAGAGACAAAACCCTGTTGCATAAGGTCTGCTATTATGTTGCGTACCAAAGTTCATTCTCAGAATATACAATTTTTTCACTTCTTATTTTCCTTTTCTTGTGTTGATTTTTCAACTAACAAAGACTTTTCATAGCTTAAAAATAAATATTCTGATACGGTTCTGGCAAGATTAACGGCTAAAACAGCATGTCTTTCGTCAATCTTGTATGTTTTCTTTGATGGAGCTACACCATGAGCATCGCTAAATGTATTTCGTAGCCCAGAAATTCCATTGATAATACTAAAAATCCCAGAAAGAATTTGTTTCAAATCACCATCTTCATAGTCGCTTGGCAACATTTTTAAAAGTGAGGCTGTTGATTTGTAAAGTTTAATAAGATTTCCGTCATTATCATGTTTTTGTTTTGTTTTAGATTCTAAAATGAACAAGCAGATAGTTTCAACAAGTGTCCTTGCATTGGTTACTGCACCATTATAATCTTTATCTGCAATTTTTGAATCGCATTTTCTTTTTTGTTCATGTATGTATTCAAAATCAATTCTATCAAGTTCTTTTGTTTCCACCAACTTTGTGACATCAAGATCAAAATCTGGATAGTACTCAATGCTTGTTATTTCTGGTTCATTGTCTAGTAAAGGATAAATTAAACGTAAAGCTTGGAAAATTTCATCTTTGTCAGCTTCTGATAATTTATCAATCTTGCCTTGTGTATGTGGAGGATATTTAATATGAAAAGTACTTAATATAGAAAACAATCTACTTCCATATGTGCTCGATCCTTCCAAAAAAGATACGGAATATCTTAACAAATCGGCTAAATCGTGTCGCCCTTTGTGAGTTAATATCTTGCATAACTTTTTTATATCTGAGTCTTCTGTATTTATGTTGTTGGATTTTTGTTCAGATTGATTTGTTGTTGTCATAGGTTATTTAGCCCTCACCTGCCCACTCATAAGCAACGGAAGCAAAAAATCCCGAATTTTGGCTAGTTCTATATTTTCTAACTGTTGTTTTGCCATTTGTTCATTTATAGCTATAAAAATTGAACTAAATTTCTCTTTTATATTTTCTGGAACTTTATAAAACCAAATATCTTTTATGTCTTTTGGATAAACATGGGGTTGTGCAGAACCTTTTGCTAATCGAAAAATATTTTCTTGGTTTAATTTCAAATGTTGATAAATTAAAATGGTATCAATGTCGCTTTCTCCTCTAACCGTAGTGCAGTCAGATGCGAAAATATTTTCTTGCCAAAAGTTCACGAAACCTGCATTTGCACCAGAACCACTGATTGTTATTGTATTTTTTTCACGATTGAATTCCGAATGATAGTAAGAATAGTTAATACCTCCAGCTACGACTTTTATATTTCCTTTTTTCGCTTGCTTTTCTGTAATTATTGTGCCTCTAATAACTTCTGCAATTTCTCCTATTTTTTTCTTTTCCCATTTTTTACCCGCATTTTGCACAAACCAATAATTATAAATAATCCTTGCCAAGTTCTCCAATTCTTTGTTTATTTTATTGTTGAGTTCTATTTTATCGTCAAGTGAAGAAAGGATTTTGGCTATGGCAGACTGAGAGGGAAGAGATGGAATAGTGAAAATTTCACTTCTCAAAGTCTTATCATTTACTCTTTTTCTACCCGAAGTTCCTTTCATACAGCTAATAGCTCGACTTCTAAATTCTAAAGTTTTTGCCAAATAATAGATATAATTTTTATCTGAAATACCTTCCATCGCTCTCAAAACAATAAATTCAGAAGAACCAAAAGCAATTTCATTTTCATCTAAAATATCAACGAAAGCTGTTTTTCCATTTTCTAAGCATGGAGTAATTTTTGCTAACAAAGTATCTCCATTTTTAAATTTTGGCCCTGAAGAATATTTGACGTTTTCAAAACCTAAAATTTTTTTCGTATGAGGCAACAGTTTTCCCATCGAAATTTTTTTTGCCATATTACCTTTTTTTATACTTTCTGACGGATTAAAAAGTATTATTTTTTCTAATTCTTCTTTCCTCATTTTCTCATTCCCTTCCGCTTTTCGTTTTTCACTAATTCTCTCACCAGTGGTGAGAGTTTTCATCTTTCCCATCATTCTTTCCCCTTCAATCCAGCAATATACTTATCAAAATCAGAAATAATTCTTTGCGTTTTATTAAACTCATTATACTCCTCAATAGCTTTCTGTTCTGCTTTATTTTTTGAAATTTTACCTTTGTCTTGCAAGATTTTAAATTTTCTGAAATTTAAAAATTCATTCACGCTTTCGGCTAACTGTTGCATTGTAAAAGTATTTTCATTTTCAACCAAATCTTCAATGTAATCAAAATAACCTGTTATGGTGCGTTCTAAACGGCGAATTTGATTTTCTTGCAAATAATTTTTTGCTACGAGCACATCTGATTTTAAAATTCTACCTTCGGGCGAATTTTTCCAAGTAGTTAAGCCCATATTTTCCCTGCTTCGATCGGCTTGTGCGTAAATAATCTCCGCTGCTGTTTGTCCCGTAATAGCGAAATGGAATTTATTTTGCACCATCGCATAAAAGTCTTTTGTCGTGGGCGAATTGCTATCGTAATCCATGCTGCATTCTGCAAAAATATCTGTAATTTGCTGATAAATACGACGTTCGCTTGCTCGGATAGAGCGTATTCTTTCTAATAACTCACGAAAATAATCTTTACCAAAAGCGGTTTTTCCTTGTTTAAGTCGTTCATCATCTAAAACAAAGCCTTTAGTTATAAACTCTTTGAGCGTTTTGGTTGCCCAAATTCTAAACTGAGTTGCTTTTGCTGAATTTACACGGTAACCTACAGAAATAATTGCATCAATGTTGTAAAATCTTGTTTCTATATTTTGCATTTTCTCTGCAATAGCACCATGTTGAGTGGTTATTTCCAAAATGGAAACAGCCACTTCTTCTTCTACTTCACCCTCTTCAAAAATGTTTTTTAAGTGTTTGCTTATTGCAGGAACCTGCACATTAAACAACTCTGCCATGGCTTTTTGCGTAAGCCATGCAGTCTCATCTTTTACTACCACATTTATTTTCACATTTTCTTGTGGCGTGCTGTACATTAAGAATTTAAGCTCTTTGCTCATCTTCTCCCCATCTTCAAATTTCCCAAATTTTTCAAAATTTCCTTCTCCAATTTCTTGCCTTGAATAAAATAATCTTCTAATTTCTGCTTACTCTCCGCAATTTTTTTCTCAAATTGCTTAGGAGTTAATGAAGAGCGGGCAATTTTTATATCAAAATACTGGCCGGCAGCCAAAGAGTAATTTTTTGCTTTTATTTTGTCATTAGTCAAAACGACCGAAAATTCATCTATTTGTTCTTTATTCGCAAAAGCGGAAATTATTTTTTCTTCATCTGTCGAACTTAAAAGCATTTTTTGATTCTTGCCATCTTTTATTTTTTCGCCAAGTTCTGAAGCGTCAACTAAAACCACATCGCCATCATTACCTTTATCAACAAAAATCACGCTCACATTTGTTCCCGTTGTGGCAAATATATTACTCGGCATAGAAACAACACCCTTCAACCATTTTTCGTCCACCAATTTTTCCCGAATTTTTCTTTCTATTCCGCCTTGAGCAGTGATAAAACCCGTCGGCACAACCACAGCAGCTTTTCCATCCTTTGAAAGAGAAAAAATAATATGTTGCAAAAATAAAAGATATATAGCCATTTTATCTTTTTCTTTATTTGGGATATTAGGTACACCTGCAAAAAACCTTTCTTCTGCGTTTGGCAAAGATTCTATATCGTTTCGCCATTCGCTAAAATCAAGCTTAAAGGGTGGATTGCTAACTATAAAATTCATTTTCTGAGAATGACTATTATGCAAAATAGTATTTCCCTGTATAATGTTGTTTATTGAATGACTTAAATTATTGAGAATTAAATTCAAGCGAAGCAAGTTTGAAGATTTTTGTGAAATGTCTTGACTATAAATTGCACATCTACCAGGTCCTATTTTATCAGCAATATTCATTAACAAAGTTCCGGAGCCTGCAGCTGGATCGTAAATTTTGACACTTCTATGTTTGTTATTACCAACAAGAATTTTTGCCATAATTTTTGCTACAGAATGTGGAGTATAATATTCTGCGTATTTTCCTCCTCCGTCTTTGTTATAATCTTTAATCATATGTTCAAAAAGAGTAGAGAAGAAGTCAAAGCCTGCGGAAAATATTTCGTTGAAATCAAATTTAGAATTTGCCAATTTGTTGATAATTGCCTTCGCTACTTCATTACGCTTTGAATGATCAGCTATCGAACGTTGAATTAAATTTTCTTCAAAAAGACGAATATCTGTTTTGCCATCTGTGTGAACGGAAAAAACATCTTTGTTTAAAATTGCAATATCATTTAAGGTGTCATCAAATGTTTTGGCAAAATCGTCTCTATTTTGAATTTCAAAAAGATGAGTAAGTAAATGTTCTGACCTTAAATGTGCAGTTTGATTGCTGACTTTAATCAAAAGTAATTCATACTTACTTTCAGAAAGCTTTTTAAGTTCGTCATAGCTTTTTCCTGTTACAAACAAAAACTTATCGTTTAAGAACTTGTACAAAAAACTCTGAGTCACTATTTTATACTCGTTCGCTTCACCACCCAATCCATTATGAGTGCAGATAGCCTTTATATCATCTACAAGTTGCCGAACACTATTGTTGTAATCTCTCATAGTTCCCTTTGGTTAAATTGACCTATATTCTGCAAAATATTCTCCCGCCGTTAAATTAGCTAAATTTTTAATAGCAGAAGCATCAAACGTTTTTTTGTATTTAGAATCCTCAAAACTTTCTAAAATATCTTTACTTACTAAATTTGTAAAATATCCTTCATTACCAAGCATATTTTCGTTTAGGAAAATTTTTTCATCAATGCTAATCTTAGCTGATTTCATAATCTCATAAAGAGAAATGTTTTTACTTATTTCCCCGCTTTTTTCTATATGTTTAAATATGCGAGCATATTTTTTATCGCCAGAAAATTTATCCTGCAAAACAGAATTCTTACGATTTAATTCTTTTATTCTGTTAAAAATTTGAAGTAATTCGCGGGAAATAAATTCGGCATTCTCTTTTGTAAAATTATTTTCATTTATTTTATGTTTATCAAGTAAATTTCTAAAATCCTCATAAAGTGAAACCCATTCCGGATCCTTTTGGTTCCAATTATGCCCAAGTTCGGCTCTAGTTTTGTGTGCCAATTCCTGTAATTCATTGGCAAGCATTTTTAATTCCTCCTCGCCAATTTTTGTAAAACTGAAAACGACATTTTCTATCGCTACATTCAAAAGTTCCTTGCTGTTTATGTCGCTGATTGCTTTTTGCAAATTTAAAAGACGCAAGCGATCAGAAACCTCAACGAGCATTTTTAACATTCGTTTAAAATCCAGTCTTTCTAAAATTTTTGTGTAGCCTAGTAGCCTAGCGATATTATAAACATCTCTTATATTTTCTAAAGCATTTTTTAAATTTAAAATTTTTTCTTTGTCTGTAACATCTATTATCTGCTTTGAGAAAACTTCCAGATTATCTGTAGAAAAGTCGGATAAAATAAGTTCGGCATTTTGCATTTTTCCGTCTATTTCTTCTTGTTTTATAAATAAAGAACCGAATACATCGTTTTCATTCTCTCCAGTGCTTTGAATATCGTATTCCCTATTCAATTCTTCAAAATATGCCCTGTTGGTAATATCAAATTCAGCAGAAATATCGGCAAAATCTACAACATGTCCAAAGCGAAATTCTTTATAAGGTCTATTTACTCTTGTAAGTGTTTGCAAAAGATTATGGGTTTTTATTTTTCTGCCTAAATACAACTTTTTAAGTCTAGGAGCATCAAAACCAGTTAAAAGCATGGAATAAACAAATAAAATGTCAATATTTCCTTTTTTGAAGGCTTTTACTTGATTTTCTCTAGTTTCTTTATCGTTTTCATTATGCAAAATCAAAGCAGCACTTATTTCAGTTTCACTTTTATTAAATAATTCAAACATTTTTCTTGCTTGTTCGCTACTGTCGCAAACTACCATAGCTCCTATTGTTTTATCTCCAAATCGCATTCGAAAATTACTAAAATCATCCAAAATATAACTCAACATTGGTTCTGCAAATTTTTCGTGTGCATAAAGATCTTTTTTATTAAGAGTTCCAAGCTTAACTCTCAGCTCTTTTTCTACATCACGAATAATTTTTCGTACCTTTTCCTTATAACCAGTTTCTATTTCTTCGCGAAGTAATTTGAGCGTGTAACCGTCTTTTATAGAATTATTGTAGTAATATTTATGAATGTAATCACCAAATATATTTCTAGTTATTTTTAACTCCGCCTTATTGCTCAAATTTTCCTCATCACCTTCCTCATCACTCTTTTCATGTCTTTTATAAAGAATTAACGGAGTTCCTGTGAGAGCTATTTTTATAGAATTTTTATCAGAATTATATAAATTTGCAAGTGAACTTCCTGCTGGATCGTAACTTCTGTGAGCTTCGTCTATAAAATAAATTCTCTGTACATTTATATCATATCCACTATTATCAAAAGCTGTAGTATCTTCTTTGAATTTTTGAATATTTACTACAGTTATATCTTTGTTTGCAGTATTTTGCTTAAAATCATTTTGCAATTCCTCTTTACTATCAACAATGTTGATTCCGAGCCCTCTTTTGGTAAATTCATCTTTCGCTTGTTTTAATAAATCCAACCTATCGACTATAAAATAAAATTTCGGCACAATTCCTTTTTTACTGAAATAATCGGTTAAATATCTGACGTTATAAAAAGCAAGTGCTGTTTTTCCACTGCCTTGGGTGTGCCAAATAACTCCTTTTTTCTTGCCATCACTTAAAAATTTGCAAATTGATTTGCTGGCAAAAAATTGAGGATAACGCATAATATGTTTTTCTAAAGTTGGCTCTCCTTTATCATCTACCACATCTACATATGCAATACCGAACTGTAAAAACATTTTAAGGCGATTTTTTGTAAAAAGCGAAGATAAAATTCTATTAGTTGGAGAATCTGTATTTTTATTTGTCAAAAACTCTGGGCTAAATTTTAAAGTTTGCAAGTTATTATCTTTCAAGATTTCGGTTTCAATTTTATCGTCAATTTCTTTAATTCCATCTATAAGTTCACTTTTGAGTTCTTCTCTAAAGTGATTGAATTTTACATCGTTATTTTTTGCCGTAGTAGCATAAAAAGCTCCTTGCAACTGATTATTTAGACCACTATGCGTAACTGTATCATCGTATTCCATATTATTTGAAAAAACAAGCAACTGAGTAATGTTTATGAATTTGCGAAATTTCTCATTTTTAAATCTTTCGTTTATCCTATCTCTTTCTGCCTTTATTCCTTCTGGGTTATTTGGTTTTTTTACTTCTATAAAAGCAAGCGGTAACCCATTTATAAAAACCGTAATGTCTGGTCTAAATTCGTCCTCGCCATTTTTGCAAGTCAATTCTGTACATATATGAAAAGAATTTTTATTAAAATTTTCCCAGTCTATTATTTTGTATGTTGAATTTCCTTTGTTTATTAGGCGATTGTAAAATGATTTTCCCAAATCACCTTGCCCAAGTTCCAAGACTATATTTTGAAATTCTTTTTCAAAGTCTTTTTCAGTTGCCTTGCTGTTTATCTCCAAAAATTTTTGCTTAAAAACATGCTTTATAATATTGGTTTCATTATCCAAAGAATGTTTAACATCCGTATTTTTTAAAGACAAATACTGATAACCTAGCCTAGTAAGGTGTATCAGCGCAGGAATCTTTACCCTTGAATTTTCATTGAATATCATACAGAAGGTTAATATAGATATTTTACGTGCGCATCTCTAATTCCCACAATAAAACCACCAACCCCACGCCAGAGAGGGTAGCCGCGCACGAAGTAGCGGCGAGGGAGAGACTTCTCCCTTTTATATATTGCACCCATCCCACACACCATTATACTTATAATACAAATGCGAAAATCCAAGCTCTCTTAAACTTACAAGCGTTCTCTCGTAATATTTATCGAAAAAATCTAAATCATGAGCATCTGAGCCGATTGTGATCAGCTCTCCCCCCAGTTCCTTGTATCTTGCAAGGTAAATTGGATCTGGCAAATAAGTTGGGCAGCTTATTTCAAAGCTTGAATTGTTTATTTCAAGACATATATTCTTCTTTATCATTTCTTTAAAAATCTCATCTATAATATGCTGGACTTTTTTTCCGCAGGGAATCTGTTGATAGAATATACTTCTTTTGTATATACTAAGATGCCCTAATGTATCGAAATTTCCCGCTTCAACCATCTCTAAAGTCTCCTCGTAATATTGCCGCAAATTGCGCTCAGTCATAAGATTATTTGTTTTGTCAGAAACACATATTTTTGTTTTTGTAAAATGCAAAGAGCCGATTATGTAATCTATTTTAATATCAGAGAATATTTTTTTTGCTGCATCAACTATTCTGTGAGGCTCCCCTAACTCTATTCCTTTGATAATTTTTAAGCCCGGGAATTCATTTTGTATTTTTGTTAGGCAGTTTATATATTTTTTTAATACAGGCACAGCATAGTTTTGCTGATCAGAATTCAGCAGATCAAAATGTTCTGTAAATGCTATTGCTTTATATTTTTTTTCAATTGCTTTTTGACATAGCTTGCGATAATCTTGTTTGCTGTCACTGCTGAATTGCCCGTGTATGTGCATGTCGATTTTGTCCATAGGTATCTCTGAGCCTAAGCGAGGTTGGAAAGTTGGAGTGAAAGCTATCTCTTACACCTGTAATACAAGCCGTTTGCGTGAGAAAGCATCTCAAAATCTTCGCTCAAGCCACGCATTGTCTCTACTGCGCCTATTACTAGAAAACCTTTGAAAGCAAGTACTCTGGCAAGCCGCTTATACAAATTTTTCTTGAATTCATCGTTGAAATAAATGGCTACGTAACGCATAAACACAACATCGAAATTAGGTTCTAAAATAATGGGATTGTCTTGAAGGTTAAACTTTTGGAACTTAACCATTTCTTTAATTTCTTGATTCACAACATAAGAATTTGCTTCTTTGGTAAAATATCTGTTCAATTGCTCAGGATTAATTCCCCTGCTCATGGCTATGGAATCGTATTTGCCTGCCTTTGCTTTTACAAGGCTGGAATCGGAAATATCGGTTGCGAGAATTTCGACCATTTCTTTTTTAATTATGCTTTGACCCATGCAAAAATCACGCACAGTAATGGCTATGCTATAAGGCTCCTGCCCGGTGCTGCTTGCCGCACTCCAAATTTTGATTTTGTTTTTCTTGCCGTCTTTAACTGCCTGCGCAAAACTGGGCAAAATTTTTTCCTTCAAAATTGAATAAGGATGAGCATCTCTAAACCACAAAGTTTCGTTCGTGGTCATGGCATCTACCAACTTATCTTTTAAATCTGCATGGGCACCGCCCTTTACAATGTAATAGAATTCAGAGAAATCCTTGCATTTATAAGCTTCTATAAAAGAAATAAGCCTACTTTCTAAAAGGTAAGCTTTCTCTCTATTCAAGCATATACCACACTGCTCCTCGATATAATCACGCAGGAGCTGAAATTCAGTAGGCGTGATTTTCATTTAAAACAAAATGGTTACTCCGTGAAGTTGAACGGAATTGTTGGTGTTGTGTTACCGCTCTTTATGGTTTTCCATTTCCAAGTCGCAACTGCATTCTTAACTGCATTGTCGAATTCTGGATAACCCGTTGTGCTGGACACTATGCTAATGCTGGTAATGTCGCCGCTTGGGGCAATGGTGAACCTAATGGTAACTTTGCCGCTAAAACCTGGCTTGGTTCTTAGGTGAGTATTGTATATTCTCCTCAAACCCGGCATACGCTGGTTTACTACCGCCATGATTTCTTGCCTAGAGCGAGAACCATCACCGGTGCCCATATCGATATCGCGCGCGCTTGGTGGCCTTAAACCGCCTCTAGCTGCCTTTGTTCCAATACCGCCTGCACTGCCGCCCATTAAGCCGCCGAGCATATCGCCAATACCGCCGGAGCCGCCTTCTGCGTAGCCATCGTTAAAGCCGCCTGTGGCGGAGCCTCTACGGCCACCGAGTTCGGTTCTACCGCTGGTTTGCAAGCCCGCAACGTTTTTAAGGACTTTGTCCAAGTCTTTTGCAAGTTTGCCATCCATAAGGTTGTAAGCACTCATATTGGATTTGGAAGATTTTGCAGCAAGGTGTTTCAACACGCCACGACTTTGGGGAGCGTTGGGTTGACCCTTACCACGAGGTTTGCCGCCAGCACCCTGCTTTTTGCGAGGCTTCTCGGCTTTCTTTTCTTCCTTCTTTTTTTCTTCCTTCTTTTCGTCTATTTTCATAGAAGCGGAGAGATCTTCGGATTCTATGTTTTCAAATAGAATTTCGTCCACCGCTGCCTCGTACATTGAGGCCCAAAAGGCGAATAAAAGAGACACCAACGCAAAGGAGCCCATAAAGCTCGCTGCGCGCTTATCGCTTTCCGGAAGCATGGAAGCGATAAAGGGATCTAGCTCTGGCTTGTTGCTCTTTCTAACAACTGGAGCCTTTTTGATTGCTTCTGCCATTTTTAAAATTCCTCCCCGCCTATCATATTGACAGCGAATGCAACATTAGTGAAACCAGAATAACCACAGGTTGCCATAACCTTGAACATTATGTCGTAGTAAGTATTTTTGTCTAGCTGGACTATTACGTTCCCGCCACCTTCATCACTTTCGCCTCTGGCAAGCATGGCTTGCTTTTCTTGGTCGCGCTTTTCTTTAAGCACGGCATCGAGAGCATCAACCAACAAGTTATCTTGACTGGCAACGCTATCGGTTCGCACAACTTGCTGACCATCGACAAGCACCCAGTTTTGATCAACTACCAAACCCAAAGAAACCTCTTTCGGCACCTTTGTGGATGTGGAGTTTGGCAAAGTAAGGTTATCGGCAGCGGTTAGCAATTGACCTTCTGCATCGACCTGCTTTATTAGGAACACCAATATGATGGTCATTACGTCCATCATGGCTGTCAATGAAAGGCTTTCTACTTCGCCATATTTTCTAGGTTGTCTTGGCATTTTATTCTCCTGCGGCTAATTTAGCCAGTTGAATTTTATAGAACCCGGAATCGCGTGCTCTATCCATAACTCCTACGAGTTTATCGAAGGCGGTATCGTCATCTGCTACAATGGTTATGTTGTCGGCATCTGGCGAATCGATAAAGCGGCTGTGAAGAGCCATTAGCAGCCTTGCGAGTTCATCGTAAGCGGAACGAGGCCTTAGAGTTGCCGCAAGCTGACCGCCGCTGCATACATCTTCTACGCCTGGAGCGCTTTGCCCGCATGCAAGCCTTCTTGCTGAATTAGCAGCAAGAGTCGCTACAGTTGAGCCTGGCCTAATGGCTTCTAATGAAGTTACAAAATCGTTGTTGCCATCTACATAGGCAGAATCGTTTTTGCTATAAACAGACATTAGTATTCTGCCTGGATCTTCTTCGCTCTCTTTGTGCAAAGCCCACAGATGTATTGTTTCTATGGAGAACTGGAACCTGTCGGGATCTAGAGTTCTGCCATCTTGACACTTGGGTGGGTTTTCTTTGTTTACGGTTCTTGGATCGTGAGTTATTGTGTCGTTATCGCTTCTGCAGCGAAAAGTCCACATTTCCCTGAAGAATATTTTAGGCAAAGAACCGCCGCGCGCCCAAATTTCAATATAACCCTGATGTTCATCTTTAGAGATGGCCACAGTTAAATTCAAAGCGTTATCGTCTGGCGGAGGTGGTTCGCTATCTCTGGAAATTTCGCTTCGCTCTGGAAGATTAATATCTACGATAGCCAATTTTTGGAAAGCAGACATGCTCAGAAGCACCGGAATGAGAACGGTCATAAGACTCATAACTGGAAGTATGTCCATTTCCTTATACTTATTTGCTGTCTTCATTTGTCTTGCCATAATATAAACCTCAATTAAAAGTTAAAATACAAAAGTTATACCGCTAGCGAATTGATAACCTTCAAGCTCTTTTCTTCCATTTCTTGAATAACGCGTTCTGAGAACAAACTCAAAAAGCCTTGCAAGAACATTAAAGGAATAGCGCAGCCCAGACCAATAAGCGTTGTGCCCATACATACTGCTATACCTTGAGCAAGAGCCGTTGGGCGTTCTGCTGCGGGTTTGTTAGCTACTGCATCGAATGTATATATTAGACCGAAAATTGTACCAGACAGACCCATAAGGGTTGCGAGCGAGGCTATAAGGGTTATAAGCGACAAATAACGATTAACGCGAGGCGCCTCCGTTAAGAAGGTGGCATCGGCGGCGGCAGTCATTCCTTCTTTGCCTTTATCGCGAGCGCTAACTATGGCACTCATGACAGCCGCTATAGGCAGCTTGGAATCTTTGCAGAGGGTGACTGCCTCTTCGAACTTTTTATCTGCTATAAGCCTGCCGAAATCCAGAAGGAATTTATCGCGGTTCTTGGAAGAACGAACGTAAATGTAGAGGAATCTTTCCACTACAATACCTAAGCCGGACAAGCCTACAAGCAAAATGCCCCACATAAACTGCCAGCCAGCCTGTGAAGGGTCGAATGATGAAATTGTGTTTTTTATGACGACATCCATTGTTAATACTCCTGTGGTTAAGTGGATGAGTGTTTCTCTTTGTGCTAAATATACAATTTTTTTTTTGAAAATGTGTAAAAAATCTTATTTTTACGCATTTTCTTTGAAAAATTACAATCCTGCCTCCGTAGCTGGCGCCTCTCTGGCCCTCATTTGGGCTCTTAGGCTTGCCAATTCCCGTTTTAGGCGCTCATTTCTGCTTTTGGCCTCTGCAGAGATTTCCCTGTAAACCTTAGCTTGCTCTTGGGGTGTAAGGTCTTCGGATCTCTCTATTTGAGTTAAGCGAGCTTTCGTTCTGTTGTAATGATCATCTCTAAACAGAGTGCTTGGATCGAATTTGGTTATTCTGGTAGCCAAGATCTCGTTGTCTGCATCGATTCTTCTTACGAGGGCAAAGAGGCTGTCTGTCCACCTGTTGTGAATGCCATAGTGAGCGCTTGCCCTTATGCCGTTAGAGCAACGAGGCAAGGCTCCCTGCTTGGCGGTTTGGCTTTTGTTCTGCAACTCTTCACGGTAGGCTTCCAAGTCTTCGTGGGCGGCTAATACAGCATCTTCTCGAACCATGCCTTCGAATTCTATGTACTCTCTTACAATAGCCGCGCTATCTGGCAGTGGAGCCTCGGCAAAGGCATTGCCGACTTCGTAGAAGTTTGCGCAATCGCGATAGAACATTTCAATGAAGCCTTCTTCGGCAGCCACTACATCAGGGTTCCAGTAACCTTGCTCTCTTGCTAAATCTATGTTCGCTTGGAACAGCGGGCGTGCTTGCTCGTAGTAAGAGGGCAGCTGCTGCACCACCAAGATCCTTTCAACGAAAAGTTTTTCTTTATCGACATTGCCTCTTCTGTCTCTAACATCTATTTCTTGCTCGCGTACTTTTGCGGAAACAGCAACAAATAATTCAGCAATACGGTTCTTGGCTCGGAAGGTCCATTTTTCAGAGGCATACTCTGAGGATTTTGCATAGTGCTTGGTTGCGTTTTGCAAAATAGTCATAAGCCTTCTCACTATATCTAGCTTGGCTCTTTCGTTGCCCCTTACTACAATCGGAGACATGGTAACTCTTTCAAACTCGCCAAGCATAAAGGCTGCTTCAGCCGCAAAGGCAGGGTCTGGATTTGTTAATTGAACGCCGAATCTATCGTAGTTTGCAATTGTTTGCCTAAACGCGGCCGCAGCTTTTGTTGTGTCTCTAACCATAAGGTGCGCCCTGCCAAGCCTGGTATAGGCGTTGATTAGCTTTTCTTTATCGGTTGTGTAGTTCCTAACAAAACTTTCAAATTCCTTAATAGCATTAGCCCAGTCTTTTGCGTTTTCGTAAGCCAAAGGAATGCTATAGGCGGCATCGAGGGCATAAGAGCTTCTTGGGTATTCGCGCACTAAATCTTTATTGCAGCGAATAGCTTCTTTTGTGTCTCTGGCATCGTCGTAAGCCAAGCAGGCGTTGTAAAGCAAGCTTGGGGTTTTTTCGTGCCTGGGGAACCTTTTGAAAGCGATTTCGTAGGTTTGGGCAGCAAGCCTTTTATTAGCTCTTATAGCAGCAGAATCTCTGCCTGGAAGAGAATCGTAAGTTTGAGCTGCGGCAAATATGGCGGTTATAGCCATTGTGTCTTGCGGGTAATTTTCTGTTATAAAGAGATAGGTTTTTGCAGCGTCCACGGGCCTGCCTGCTTTTTTATAGGCAAGAGCGGCTCGCACAATGGAGCGTATGGCTAAATTGGATTTACCGTATTCTTTGGGTAGGCGCATCCAGGTTTCTGCCGCTTTTACGTGCTGCCCAGCGTTTTCGTAGGCAACGCCGGCTTCAAACAAAGCTCTGTCGCTAAATTCAGCTCTGGGGAATCTTCTAACCAAGGCAACGTAAGCATCGGCACCTGCCTGGTGCTGGCCTGCCTTAACCGCTCGTTCCGCTTTTTGATAAAGCACCGCCGCTATGGAAGTTTCTACTTCCCTGGCTATGGCTACAGCATTGCTGTCTCTAACCCCCAAGCCGTTTCTGGCAGTATATTGAGTAAAGAGCCATTCAAATTCTTTTTGAGCTTCGTCTAACTGGCCGTCTTCAAGCAAAGACTGAGCTAGCATGCGGTGAATGAGCAATGTGTATTTGTGATTTGGGAAATTCGTTTTCAGCTGAGTCAATTCGTTTATAGCTCTTTTAAATTGCTTTGCCTGATAATGAACCACGGCTGCGTTATAAGCTATGGTAGGTGCAGCAGTATCTCTGCCAAACCTTGACATATACCTGGCGACTTGATCGAAATATGCTTTGGTTTCCGGCAAGTTGTATGCTCTAACGGTATCGCCGCCTGCTTTGGTTTTAAGAGCGGCTTCGCGAGCGGCATCCATAGCAAGCACAGCGTTGTAGGCAGCATCGTTCTTTGTGATTAGAATGCCAAAATTCTGCGGACGGCGACCATACTTGGTGGTATCTACATCGACTATCCAGTTAAATGCGGCAGCTTCTCTTTCATGTTGTTTGAGTTCGTTGTAGATAACCGCCATGTTCATATAGACTTTATATTCATTCCAGTCTGGCTCGTTTTTGTAGCGGCTTAAGAAGTCTCCATACGCTTTGATAGCAGCGGCATATTGTTTTTTCGCTCCTTCGGTATCGCCTCTTTTAAACAATTCAGCACCTTGAACGTGCATGTATATTGGGATATCGAGCATTGCCAAACGAATGGCGCGTTCGGCATTCGCAACGCTTTCGGGGTATCTGCTGTTCTGCTTAAACCAAGAGGAGTTGCGATCGTAGCGCTTTACAACGTTGTGGCGTTGTTCCTGAGCTCTATCTGGTTTTTGCTGCAACAAGAATATTTCAACCATAGCCAAATCTGCAAGAGGAGCGTCTATGTAGTTGGGGTTTGTTCTCAGCAAGTATTCGAATGCCTGCACTGCTTGATCGTGACGATCGTGGTCTTTGGCTTTTTGGCCTATGCGGAAATAAAGAGAATCTCTATACGGCACCTTTTTATTGCGCATGAATTTTTCTGCTACCTCAATTCCGTTATCTAAATCGGAAAACGCAGTTGCCATAAAGTCCATGGCTTCAACTCGCAAATCTTTTATGAATATGCCTTTATCTGCGCCGTCTATATACTCCCAGAATTTTTCTGCGGCAATTTCGTATTCTGCCTGGTTATAATAACATTCTGCCAAGTGATACATGGCATAAGTTGCTTCTCTTCTGTTTGTAAGGTTTCTGGTATTGGCGCCGGTGATTCTTTCGTACGCTCTTATTGCATCGTTCCATTTTGAGTTGTTGTAGTGATGCAAGCCGATACGAAGCCATGCGCTTGGCGCTAAGGTGTGGTTAGGATATTTGCTAACCAAAGTTTGGCGAAGCCTCAAGGCTTGATCTGCCTCACCCTTGGTTTCTAAAATAAATGAGGCCTGGAATAGCATATTCGGTGCGCCAGGACCATCGGGGAAGTATTTAACATAATCAAGAAAAATTGGGAGCGCCGCATCGTGGTTCGGCTTTGGAAATTGGCTTGTTCTAGCGCACTGCGGAAACCTTTGCACGTTATTATCGCGGTCTGCGCACCATTGCACAAGCGAGTCATGGGTAGCAGACACTCTGCTAAAAGCAACTTCGCCAAGTTTATAAAGCTCTTGCCCCCACTGCTGCAAAATCATAGCGCAATTGGGGTTCTTGCTTGCATCTGGCGTGCGGCACCTATTTGTATTGGAGAGGTTTTCCCATCTCTTAACGGCTTCTTCCAGACTTTCCGAGCTTGCGACAGAAGCTACACGGCAGGCTCTTTCTGCCTTAGCTCTCTGCTCTCTGAATTCGGCCACGCATTGCTGATAGCCGTTTGCTTTTCTGTCCATTTTCGAGCATCTGGCATGAATATCCCTAGCTCTTTTTTCTTCGTTTTGACATTCTCTTGATTTCTGCTGGGCAAAAGCTGCGCCAGCAAACAAAAGGCATCCCAAAAAAATAACACTTATTTTTCTCATCTTTTATTCCTCTCTAAGCGTTCAATCCTTTTAATCGAAATCACCAAAATCACCTAAATCATCCAAATCGTCCAGATCGTCTAGACCTGTGCCGCCTCTTCTGCCGCCCTGCTCAACAAGCCTTGAACCTACTATGGCGCCTGTGAGCTCAGCATCGTTCAAAACTCTCGTGCGGCTGGCTTCAAACCTGTCGCTTTGAATAACTCTTTGGTTAAAATTGGCAAAGTTTTCTATTTCGGTATTTGCTCTCACAAACTCCGGGCGCAAAGCACTGCGTTTTTGCTCAACTCTT
>JAITFT010000176.1 GCA_031281155.1 Candidatus Fibrimonadaceae bacterium | reverse complement strand
AGATAAAAAGCCGTAGGCTTTGACAGGTCAAGCTCAGGTAAAGACTTAGTTGCGTGAGTGCTGGCAACTGCTATTTTATAACCTTGCTCCCTTAGCTTGCTTAGGGCGCTTGCTCTTTTATTGTAAGTAAAAGTATTAAGCCACTTTATAGAGCCTTTGAGAATAGCTTTATTAACCCTGTAAGAATTATCTTCCTCTATTATATGCACATTCTGCAAACCAAAAAACTCAGACGTGCGTATAACTGCGGATATATTGTGCGGGTCAAAAAAATCTTCCAGAACCAAGCAAAAATGCTTTGTACGCAAAGCCGCCGCCTTTTCAAAAAGCTCTTGCCTGCGCTCTGTTAAATCGGGGAATTTCACTTTCAAAAACTCGCCGTTACTGAAATTCTGTGAACGGAAGAAAGCACTTGATGCATTTGAAAGGCATAGTCTGCGGAAAGCCAGGAAGTAGGCTTTATTCCTGCACCCAAAGCTAAACCATTTGTATTGTTAACTTCCGCCAAGCCTGCTCTAAGCGAAAAGGAAAAATCCGTTTCAAACTCCAAACCTGCGCTGCTTGCTGAAAGCCAGTCTTCAGAAACTCCCGCACTCTGCCAATACGCATTTAGCTTTCCGTAAAAATACGGAAAAGGCTCAGAAAATTTGAAAGCGGCATAAAACTCTGGATTGCTATATTCAAAATGCCCACTCTCCCACCGCACCGAAGAAGCCGCCCAGCCTTTAACAATGCCAGCAAGCACAAAACGCTTTGAAAATTCATAGCCAGCCGCTATATCAGAGCGA
This sequence comes from Candidatus Fibrimonadaceae bacterium, assembly GCA_031281155.1. Lineage (GTDB taxonomy): Bacteria > Fibrobacterota > Fibrobacteria > Fibrobacterales > Fibrobacteraceae > Fibrimonas. The sequence goes on along the minus strand of JAITFT010000176.1, from coordinate 2,092 downwards.
AAACCCCAGCCGCTTTGGTCTAGCTCTCTTTTTAGCAAATGCATAGACAAAGCCAAATTCAATTTCCCAAAACTTCTACCCCATGCACTTGTCAAAAGCCAATCGGAAATGCTCAAAGTATTATAACTTTCTCCTTCTGGCAAAGGATCGTTTTCTTTTATATATGGAATATCGCCAGCCCCAAAGCGAGATGCAGCAAAGCCAAGCGTGCCCGCTCCTATCAAAGGCAATGCCATTACAACGCCATTGTAAGACGTGCCTTCAAAATAAGCCACATGAGTAAAAGCAATGCTTGATTTTACAATATTTGAAAGCTGCAAAGGATTATGCACAAGAGACGGCAAGTCAGAGTCCAAAGCTAAAGCTGCTCCGCCAACCGCCGCAGACTTAGCCCCCTGCACCGCCTCCAGCGAATTATTCGCACCAACAACCTTGTACGCATTGGCAGCGGCGAAAGCAAAAAGCAGACATGTAGTGAAGAAGCGCATTAATTCATGTATAAGGTAGTAAATATTTTTAAAAAAAATCGAAATTTTCTATCTTAACTGCGCAAATGCTCTCCAATGAAATAGAAAAATACATTAAATCATTAAGCACGCAAAAAAAATGCTCGCCGCATACGCTGAGGGCTTATAAACGCATATTGGAATCTTTTTTGGAGTTTTCCGGCGATATTTCGGTTCAAAAACTGGAGACGGATTTAATTAGAGACTGGCTTTGGAATATGAAGGAGGGCAAAAAAGCTATCGCAACGCAATCCCAAGCCGTTGCCTGCCTGAAAAGCTTTGGAAAGTACTTGGTTCGTTCGCTTGCTTTAAAGCATAATCCTGCCGCTGCTATAAAAAACCCAAAAAAACCTCAAAGGCTGGTGTCTTTTTTATCGCAAAAAGAAATTAAGGAGCCATTTAATATAGAGGATTTATTTAAAACCGAATTTAGGGAAAACGAAGGTTCGCTGCGGGCAAGAACGCTTTTAGAGTTGCTTTATGGGGCAGGGCTTAGAATTTCCGAATGCGCGAATTTGACTTGGGAAAGCTTGAATTTAAGCGAAGAGCTTGTGCGTGTGCTGGGCAAAGGCAATAAAGAGCGCATAGTTCCTTTAACAAAAGAAGCCATAAAATGGCTTAATAAGTACAAAAATTTTCAAATGCAAAGCGCGGTTCCTTGCTCTCCAAAAAGTTTTGTTTTTTCAAAAAACGGCGAAATTCCCTTTAATACTCGCAAACTTTACAGCGACATTCACAATCTGCTCCGCAGCATAGGCTGGGAGGGCAAGGCAAGCCCGCACGTTTTAAGGCACACTTTTGCCACGCATTTGCTGGAAAACGGGGCAAATATTGTTACCGTGCAAAGGCTTTTGGGGCATAGCAGCCCAAATACCACGCAAATTTACACTCACGTTTCGGCAGAAATGCTAAAAGACAGTCTAAAACAGGCTCACCCCAGGAGTGGGTAGCGAAAATTACTCCGCTTCTTGAATTATTGTGAGACCTACATTGCGAGTATATGATACTGCTATATGTACGTATATACTCCTGCTTTTTCCTGTTTCGTTTTTACCTACCGAAACTAATAACGACTCTTCATTCGCATGAGCAACACTATACCAAGAGCATTCTGCTTTCATTACAGGAACGCTATGTACTGCTGCGCCAGGGTTTACCGATAGAGCCAAAACCAAATTTTCGCCTACAAACCAATCCTCATGGCACTCACAAGTTTCATAAGGGCAACCATCTCCGCATGGAAATGGTGGTATCGACCTCGTAGAGAGCCAACCACTTGGCGTTATCCAGCCAAAAATTTTTCTTGCGTAGCAATAATTATCTTTGCAATAATCATTTTCTACTGTTTTCATCACTCCATCTTCTATAAGATTATAATTCGCTGGAATAAGTTCACAGTCTCCAAAATTATCATTAAAATTACTCCTAAAAGAGTTAAGCGGTGGAAAATCCCAGTTACTCTGAAATAATATTACATTGTCAATTCCGCCTTGTGAATTAAAAAACAAGGTGTCTTTTGATAAGACTGGCGTACTACTATCAAAACAACCACCACAGCCTGAGCTTTGAATGTCCGTACCAGCACT
>JAITFT010000023.1 GCA_031281155.1 Candidatus Fibrimonadaceae bacterium | reverse complement strand
TCGGCAAATTGCACGGCAATAAAAAATTCGTATTGCCCACTCCAATGGCAAATATTATCAATGGCGGCAAACACGCCGATAATAAAATCGACTTCCAAGAATTTATGATTATGCCCGTTGGTGCAAAAACCTTCTCCGAAGGCCTGCGCTGGATAACGGAAATTTTCCACGTTCTAAAGGACTTGCTAGTGAAAAGCAAACATGCAACATCTGTTGGCGACGAAGGCGGCTTTGCCCCCAACCTAACCAACGACGAAGCCCTCGAATATATAATGAAGGCCATAAAAGAAGCTGGCTACAAAGCTGGTTCTCAAATAGTTATCGCCCTCGATTGCGCATCTTCCGAACTCTTCGACGAAGGCGGCCGCAAAGCCTATAAATTCTGGAAATCCGAGCCGAAAAAGCTATACTCCGCTAAAGACATGATAGCAAAATACGCCGCCTGGATTAAAAAATACCCAATAGTCTCCATTGAAGACGCACTCGATCAAAACGATTGGGCCGGTTATGTGGAAATCACGAAACAGCTTGGCAAAAAAACTCAGCTCGTTGGCGATGATTTCTTTGTTACCAATCCGGAATTCTTGAAAAAGGGCATCAAAATGAAGGCTGCCAATGCCATACTCATTAAGGTGAACCAAATCGGCACCGTGTCCGAAACTTTGGAAGCAATCAAAATTGCTCAAAAGGCAGGCTACGGAGTTGTTTCAAGCCACCGCAGCGGCGAAACCGAAGATTCTTTCATTGCAGACCTTGCCGTAGGCACAGGCGCAGGCCAAATCAAAACCGGCTCTCTCTCCCGCACCGACCGTGTTTGCAAATACAACCAGTTGCTCCGCATAGAAGAGCAGCTTGGCAAAAACGCGAAGTATCAGGGAAAGATTAAATAGCTGAGAATAAATCAATGATTACTGTAGAGCCTTGGATGATTTTGCGTTGTCCAGGGCTCTCTGTTTTTATATACGCTATGCCAAAGGGCGGGGATTATAAAAAATGGCCTTTTGAAATTTTGGAGAAAATTTTGAAAAAACAAGTTGAAGTTAAAAGCAATTCTTCCGGAAAACCTTGCTTGCCGCATGGCTTGGGTTATGTAAACTGGAGCAACAGCAAAGGCGAATGTATTCTCGCTTATTCCAAAGAATGCGAAGTAGGCATAGACTTGGAATTTCACCGAGAAAGAAATTTTGAAGCAATTTCAAAAAGGTTTTTCGCAGGCAACGAAATCACAAGTGAAGCAGAAACATTTTATTCTTTATGGACAAAAAAAGAAGCTTATTATAAATGCATGGGCGGCGAATTTTTCGCTACTTTAAAAAATAATTTATACACAAACGCAAAAATATGGCACTTGCAAGGGCCATATAAGGAGAAGCACGATGTGGCAATCTGTATTAGTTATGGCGCCCGCAGGCCCCCACTACAGGCGTGATAGAGTATAAAAGCCGAAGAGCTAAGGGAAGACCAAGGCCCCATCCCTAAAGTTCAAAAAACCAAGCTTTTTTTCAATGCCGGTTAAGGAGTTTGTACGCAGAGGCGATAAATTATAGTAAACGCTGATTAAATTGTTTTACTTTCGCAAAGAATTTTGTTTTCGGGCACAATTGCAAAATACTTTGAATTTTCATCGATGTTTTTTGGTAATTGCCCTTTTGGGAGGGCTGCCCGAAGGGCTGGGTGGGACAGCGGTGGCTGCCGCTTCTGTCCGTTGCTGTGTTGATGGGGCGTATTGCGCCCAAATTGCCCGAGAGGGCGGGAAGCAAGGGAGGAATCCGCCCAAAAGGAGGCTTTTAAGCCTTATGTGGAGAGCTTGAAAGATTTTTTTCCAGAAAAATCAAATTCCGATTTTTTCGTAGAAAGCATTTGAAGGCATGAGGGATTAATCAGCGTTTACTATAGATTGCTTTGCTGATTTTATGATTTTATTTGCCAAAACATAAGCGTCAAAAATTTGCCCGTCAAAAAACAGTCCGCATTTTGGGACAGCCTCTTTGTTTTCCAAAGCATTGAAGATTTTGTCTATATTTTTATCGGTTGCTATTTGCTTTTGCTCTACGGTTTCCAAACGTTGAATGATGCCTGTGTTGGTAGAAAGCAGTCTTCGCATTGCAACGAAGGCATCCATTATTTTTATACTCACTGAAATTGCTATATCACTACGAAGAATAGCAGAGAGCATTGCAACACCGGATTCAGTGAAAGCATACGGTAAAACAGAGGAATGTTTTAAACTTTTAAACCGGTCACAAGTTGTGACCAGTTCTTTGGTTTCTATTTCATTTAGCGGAAAGCGAAATCTTTCAGGAAATCTACCCACGTTCCTTTTAACTGCTTGATTGAGCACCTTAACAGGAACTTGATACAGCTCCGCTAAATCCCTATCCAACATAACCTGCAGGCCTCGAATTGTAAATATTCGGGATTCGATTTTGTTTGTGGCGAGAGTTAAAATCTCTTTTTTGCCCATATTCAATCTCCAAAATTCATGGTTTTAGTTTTAGGGCGACGGAAAGGAAAGTAAAAGACATTCCCTAAAGCTGTTGGGGAAGGTAGAAATTTTGAGACAAAATTATTCCCAGCCGGAATTTGACGGGTTTGCACCGTTGCGGTGCCGGTATATAGCTCTTTTTCTACCTCGAATTCGGCCTCCCTTTACCTTCGCTTTTTTCCTGGACGGGTGGCTCTGTTAGAAAATGCTCCGAATCCAATCGTAGTCATGCTGTTTTGAATAGCCATGCTGGTGAGTTCGTTAAAAGCAAACGCATAATCTCCAATCGTAGTCACACTGTTTGGAATAGTTACGCTTGTAAGTTGGTTTCTATAAAATGCTTTGTCTCCAATCGTAGTCACATTGCTAGGGATGGTCACGCTGGTGAGTTGTTTATTAGAAAGTGCCCTTTCTCTAATCGTAGTCACGCTGTTTGGGATGGTTATGTTTTTTTCGTTGCCATAATAGTCAAACAATTGTTTTCCGTCTTTGCTTAGTAGAAAAAAATCTTTGACGGCATACGCAGTATTGCCTGAAGCAATTGAAAAATTGGTTAAAGGATTTTCACCGAATGCATATTTTTCAATCGTAGTCACACTGTTTGGAATAGTTACGCTGGTGAGTTGGTTGTCACTAAATGCCGCTTCTCCAATCGTAGTCACGCTGTTTGGGATGGTCACGCTGGTGAGTTGGTTGCTAGAAAATGCTTTGTTTCCAATCGTAGTCACATTATTTGAGATGGTTACGCTGGTAAGTTGGTTGCTAGAAAATGCGCTTCTCCCAATCGTAGTCACACTATTTGGGATGGTGATGCTTGTAAGTTGGTTTCTATAAAATGCTTTGTCTCCAATCGTAGTCACGCTGTTTGGGATGGTCACGCTGGTGAGTTGGTTGTCACTAAATGCCGATTCTCCAATCGTAGTCACACTGTTTGGAATGGTAACGCTGATTATTCCTCTATCTTCAAAAGCCTTATACCCTATGCTAGTAACAGGCTTCCCCTGAATGCGCGGAGGAATGCGGACACCCTGTTTATTTCCTACATATTTGGTAATCTCCATTAATTTGCCTCCGTCCAAAGGAGCAACTCGAAAATCATTTTCATCGTCGTATTGCTTTCCGCAAGCCATGGTGAAACAACATAAAGCGGCAAAGCATACCGCCACCAAAAGAGTAGGTTTAACTCTGTTCATAATATTTTCTCCGTTTTAGGGGGTGAAATGAATTTTTTGATGCCAGCTCGCTTTCTAGGGGGGGGGGGTGCGCTTTTTTCTTGCGACACCCCTCTCGCGCTCGAACGCGCGCGGGGCAAGCGGCTACCCAAGCGACCTAGCTCTAGAAGCTCTCCGCTGTTTTTGGCAATAGTTTGACCAGCCACCAGTGGGAGGTCGAAAGCCAGTAACTTTTGCTTGTTCGTACGAAACATTTTAGGGTAATATAGAAATATTTAATGCATTATGGAAATACATTGCAAAAAAAGATAGATCGGCATAAAATAGCAGCTTTACTTCAAATACCTATACAAGCTGGCAAGGCTAACACCAAGCTTTTTGCCAGCTTCCTTTTTGCCAGCCCCACTGCCAAGCATTTTTTGCAATTTTTCTTTTGACATATCCAATTTCTGCATAGACTTCTGTGTTCCTTTTGGCCGCCCAAGTTTTTTTTCCCTCAGCCTTGATTCTTGCCAAAGCTTCCTTTGTCCTTGCAGAAATTAAACTCCTTTCAAATTCCGCCACAAGTCCGAAAACAACTGCCAGTACCTTGCTTGGAATGTCAATGCCTAGCTTATAATTTTCCTTGATAGTCCAAACTTGGCATTCTTTTTCCAAGCAAATACTCAAAATTTCCATTATTTCCAATATGTTCCTGCCAAGTCTGGAAATTTCCGTTGCGATAATCACATCGCCTTTGCGTACTTTTTTGAGTAAAACGCTCAATTGTCGCTTTTTCAGATCTTTTTGTGAGGAAATTTGCTCCGTTACCCATTTTTCAATAGGAAAACCCTGTTTTTGAGCAAAATTTGCCACTTCAAATCTGCCATTTTCAACATTTTGATGGGCCGTTGATACCCTTACATAGCCGTAAATCATCGAGGAAAAATAGAAAAAGCTGCCATTCTCAAAAAACCACCATTTTTTGACATATCCAAAATATAGAAAAAAACGGCGTTTTTGTCAAGATTTTGAGGATAAAAATTTTCTCAAAAAACGGTGGTTTATTGAGAAAAAATAACAATGCGGTTTTGCATTCCGGTAAAGCAGGTAAAAATGATGAGTTTTATACCCAACTCACCGATATTGAGAGAGAACTCAATAACTATAAAAAACATTTTATCAATAAAGTGGTCTTTTGCAACTGTGATGATCCTGAAACATCCAATTTTTATTATTATTTTGTTTCCCGCTTTGATGAGCTTGGCTTAAAAAAATTAATCACCACTCATTTTGAAATAGACAAAGCAAGCTATATGCTTGAATATGAAGGTGGAGCCGATGTTCAAGGCGATAGAGAAACAATTGTCAAAAGAGCTATTAAACTCGGCAAGAAAAAGCCGTTAAAGCAGAATTATAAACAAGGGTCACAAGGTGCTTTATTTGAAACCGAGCCTGTCCGCTCATATAGCGGTGATTTCCGTTCCCCTGAATGTATTGAATTATTAAAACAATCTGATATTGTAGTTACAAATCCGCCTTTTTCATTGTTCAGGGAGTATGTTGCTCAACTTATGGAATATAAAAAGAAATTTGTGATAATTGGTAGTAAACAGGCTATAACTTATAAAGAGGTTTACAAGCTGATTGGAGAAAATAAAATATGGGTTGGAAATACTCGTATGGGTGAAGATATGCTGTTTGACGTTCCAAAACATTTTGCTGAAAAACTAATAGCAAATAAAAAGGAAGGTAGTGGATATAAAATTGTAGATGGCGTTATTAAAGGTAGAAGTCCATCAATTTGGTTTACAAACTTAGATCACCCGAAACGTCACGAAGAAATAGTTCCTTACAAAAAATATAGTAAAATCGATTATCCAAAATATGATAATTTTGAAGCCATAGAAGTAAAGTTTATAAAAGATATACCCTATGATTATGATGGTGTAATTGGTGTTCCTCCAACATTCTTAGACAAATACAACCCTGAGCAATTTGAAATTATCAAGTTTAGAAAAGGTGATGACGATAAGGATTTGTCAATTAATGGAAAATCCACTGCTTTCAGGATTTTAATCAAAAAAAGAGAAATGCTATGAAAATAGAATTGCATAAAATAAAAATAAAAGATATTGTAAATGGTTATGCTGACAACCAAGAAGAGGGTATTTTTGGTTATGGTGGCAAATTGAATATTCGCCCAAAATACCAACGTGAATTCGTTTACAAGGATGCTCAAAGAAACGCCGTAATTGAAACAATACAAAAAAACTTCCCTTTGAATGTAATGTATTGGGTTAAAAACGGAGAGAGTTACGAAATCCTTGATGGACAGCAGCGGACAGTATCATTCTGCCAATATTTCAACAAAGAATTCAGCGTAAATGACCGTGCATGGCCTAACCTTACCAGCGATGAAAAAGAAAAAATCCTCAATTACGAATGTATGATTTATTTCTGCGAAGGAAATGACAGTGAAAAATTGGCATGGTTTGAAATTATCAACATAGCTGGAGAAGAATTAACGCCACAAGAATTGCGTAATGCCGTCTATACTGGTTCATGGCTAACAGACGCTAAACGCCATTTTAGTAAATCTAACTGCCCAGCCCATAACCTTGCAAAGGATTATGTAAGCGGTTCCGCAATTAGGCAAGAGATATTGGAAACTGCTTTGAATTGGATAAGCAAAGGCAAAATAAAAGAATATATGTCAGCCAACCAACAGGAAGCAGATGCAACCGAATTATGGCAGTATTTTCAAGCGGTAATCGCATGGGTTAGAGCGATTTTCCCAAATTACCGAAAAGAAATGAAAGGTGTTGCGTGGGGCGAATTTTATAACAAATACAGTAAAAAGAAAAACAATGCTACTGTCTTGGAAACTCAAATTAAAAAACTCATGTCAGATGATGACGTTACCAAAAAATCCGGCATATATCCATATCTGTTGACTGATGACGAAAAGTATTTAAGTATCAGAGCCTTTACCGACAGCCAAAAAAGAACAGCCTACGAAAAACAAAAAGAAACATGCCCCAAATGTAAAAGGAATTTTAAAATTGAAGAAATGGAAGGCGACCATATAAAACCTTGGTCAGAAGGCGGTCATACATTGCCCAATAACCTTCAAATGCTCTGTAAAGCCTGCAACAGAAAGAAGGGGAAACGATAAGCTTTTAAGATTTTCTATATTGCCCTCGAACAAATAACTTTATGAGGAGTTTTATGTTAAAAAATGCAAAAAAGACAAGTAAAGTCCAGAAAAAAACTGGTGATAGAAATCACTCTTGGGCAGAAGCCGTAAAACATAATAGCTTGTTTTATGGAGAAAAAGTCATCATTACAAAGATATGCCAAGAAGAAATATGCCCTACCTGCGGGAACGGCGAGCTTATCAAACCGCTTAAATGGAAGGTTGCAGTCAAGAAAGGCAGCAAATGGACAGTAGTGGAAGAGCATCCACTTAATTGCAACGTTGAAACCGCTTTTGGTAAATATGGACTTCCAATGGAGTTTGTAGAGGCTTGTGGTTATCACGAAGAAAAAGAGGCGATTAAGCCTTGAAGCAAATAGGCTATAGTAATCAATGATTAGCTCATATAAGGAGAAGCACGATGTGGCAATAGCGGCTCCACTTCCTTTTGAAATTTCTACATTACACGCATTATGAAAGTCTGCACGCAGAATTTTGGGAAGAACGCACAAAAAATCGATGCTTATAAAAAGCTGGGCGGTTATTCCAATATCAGCAATCGGCTTTTTGATTTATCGCAGTTTGAGCTTATAGACTTGGTTCAACGCTCCGGGTTGCGAGGCAGAGGCGGCGCGGGCTTTTCAACAGGGCTAAAGTGGAGCTTTGTGCCAAGGGGCAACAAGCCTGTTTACATAGCCGTTAATGCAGACGAAGGCGAGCCAGGAACTTTTAAAGACCATTATTTAATGAAGGAAGATCCTCACCGCCTGCTCGAAGGTTTGCTTATTGCAGGCTGGGCTTTGGGAGCAAGAAATGCTTATATTTACGTTCGCGGTGAATTTTTGCCGGTTATAGAAACTTTAACAGAAGCAATTAGAGAAGCATATAAAGCAGGGCTTTTAGGAAAAAATATTGGCGGAACAAAATATAGCCTAGACGTTGCTGTGCATAGAGGCGCAGGCGCTTATGTGTGCGGCGAAGAAACCGCTCTTATAAACAGCCTCGAAGGTCGGCGCGGGCAGCCTCGCTTAAAGCCGCCTTTCCCTGCAGTAAGCGGTGCATGGGGCATGCCAACTTGCGTTAATAATGTTGAAACAATAATGTCATTGCCATGGATTTTAGAAAATGGCCCCGAAGAATATTTAAAGCTGGGAACGCCCCAAGCTGGCGGAACAAAGGTGTTTTGCGTTTCGGGCGATGTTAAAAAGCGTGGTGTTTACGAAGCAAGAATAGGCATTCCTTTAATGGAGCTTTTGGAAAGCGAGGAATATTGCGGCGGCATTGTTGGCGACTTGAAAGGCTGCATACCGGGCGGTTCATCAACGCCGGTTTTAACCGCTGAGGAATGCAAAAAAGCAAATATGGATTACGAAAGCCTTGCCGCTATGGGGACAATGTTTGGCTCTGGCGCAATAATGCCGTTTAACAGCACGCGCAGCGTGGTAGGAATACTAAACACGCTCGGCAAATTCTATGCACACGAATCTTGCGGGCAGTGCACGCCTTGCAGAGAGGGAACAGGCTATGTTCAGCGCATAATCTCCAATATTTCAAGCGGCAAAGGCAAAGATGGCGATATTGAGCTTTTAGACAGCCTTTGCGCAGGGTTCACAGGCACAACGGTTTGCCCCTTATCTGCCGCTCTTGCCGCACCAGTGCAAAGCTATCTGCAAAAATTCCGCCCAGAACTCGAAGCGGCAATTCTAAAGAACCCGGAACACGCAAGCCCAAGGCTAAACGAGGGCTACCGCCCCGGCGGTTGGTGGTGAAATTTATTTTCTAAATTCCCACGATATGAGCAAAAAAAACAATAATATCGGCAGAATTCTAGTTTTCATTATGCTGGGTTTAGTGCTCGGCGGTATTCTTGGAGAGAGCCTTGGCTGGCTCTTTGGGCATTTGGGCATGCTTATGAATGCAGGCGGCGAAGATAACGTTGTGCGGAATTTCTTTATCAAAGCGTGGGAACTTAAAGTTGGTTATTCCGAAGATGGTCACCCGCTGTTTTTAGATTTGTATATGCTGCAATTCAATTTTGCCTTTGTTCTTAAACTGAATATAGTTAGCATTATTGGCGTGGTAGTATCGCTATACATTATGAAGTGGTCAGGAAACAGGTAAGAAAGGGGGAACTTTTGGTTTTAAGTGGCATTACCGTTGCAGTTAAAAATAATATATGCATAGAAGGTTCAAAAACTACCTGCTCTTATAAAATTCTAGAAGATTTTGTTTCCCCATACAC
>JAITFT010000160.1 GCA_031281155.1 Candidatus Fibrimonadaceae bacterium | reverse complement strand
GTGCTTTCTTTGGCAAAATCTGCATCTCTGATTTTACTAACATGATTGTTTAAATTTATGTTGGTATTATCCAAATCTTCAACCTGATAGTCCAGCCTGTTCACAAGAGAACCCATATAAGAACGAATTGTACTTAAAGAATTAATGGCAGCATCCAATGCATCTATAGGATTAATAACAACATTGTCATCATCGCTATCATCATTGCCGACTCGGTTAATCAGTTTTAGATCCAGAGTATCTAAACCCATGCTCTTTGCGGAGAGTTCTGGAATTGTAATTTTCATTTCGTCTGAACTTAAATTGCTGCGCCCTATATGCAAAATACCGGCTCTTGTGCCATCTTCAACGGAAAATGGCTTCCAAGTACTTAAATCTCTTTGCTCATCTGAAAAAGAATCTCCTCTATTGCCGAAAATTTGCTTTGAATTATATGTTGTTCCGGCTGCTATGCGATCTACCTCTTCCAGCAAACCAGATACTTCTATATTTAGATATTCGCGCTCTGTGCTTGTAAGAGTATCGCTTGAAGCTTGAACGCAAAGTTCTCTTATGCGTTGTAAAATGCTATGAATTTCATTGCAAGCACCTTCTGCAATTTGCAGCATTGCCGCACTCTCGTGAGCGTTTTGCTTTGCGCGCTCGTTATTCCTTACATTGCTTTTTGCATTGCTTGCTTCGTAATATTTAGTAGGGTCATCTTTTGATGAGTTTACGCGGTTGCCGGTGGATAGCTTTTCCAATGCGCCGCTCACAGCTTTGTTATGCAAACGAAGCTTGCTTTGAGAAATCATAGACGGGATATTAAACAGAACGCTTGACATATTTGGCTCCCTGGGTTATAAGAAATTCATAAGTGTTTGGCGCATCATTCTGGCAGCGGCTTGCAAGCTTGCGCTATAAACTGCATCTGCCAAAGCGAATTGTGAAAGTGCTTCATCTAATCTTACGCTTTCTATTCTGGAACGCGCTTCTGTATTGTTTATGGATACATCTAGGTTGCGATCATAAACTATATCAACTCGGTTTAGCTTGGAGCCAGTAACAACCTGCTGTTCCAAATTCCTTTTGCGAGCATCATCAATACGCTCTATGCCTTCGGATATTTGCTTTTGGTCGTTATACATAAGCCCTTGCATTAAGCTTATCATTTCCTTAAAAGAATCTGTAGGGTTGCCCGAACCAAAAACATCATCACGATTGCAGTTGATTTTAATTGTTGAGCCGCTGTCAACCTCTCTGTAAATCTCGCCGGTCATATCCAAAGAATTGCGGTAGATATAATCAAAGGTTATTGTGGGCATATCGGCAGGATCTCTTAGAGTACCAACATTCGCATCATCCACATTGTAAAAAGCAGCTTTAGCTCTATCGCTTAAGAGTATTAGCCTTCCGTTTTCGTAGTCTATTTCATAATCCGGTTTATTAAAATCCGGGTGGTTCATATCTATATAATCCGGATGGTCTTCAGGCAGCCGTTCACCGTTTGCATCCACCCCTAGTCTGTTTGGTCTTTCCAATAAATTAAGGCCATGCAATTCTAAAGAGCCTGGTATAATGCGCTGAGCTTCGGGATTATTTGGCGGCCTTAAATTTGGGTCAAGATAGGCATTGTCGAAAAGAGGAATACTAACTGTTTCGTCAGGATTAAAACGCGTACTGGTAGGGTCATCCACATCATAATCCGGATTCCATCCTATATTAGTTGGTAATGCTATATTGTTTGGATTTGGCATGTTAACAGGCACGGTAAGCATTGCGTTGAAGCTTACTTCTCCCTTTTTTATTTCGTAAGGTGGTTGGTTTGTCCATTTGCCGCTGAATATAAATTCATCTTTGTGTCTTGTTTGGGCTTGAGCAACCAGTTGCTCCAAGTTTTGCCTAATTTCCATTTGTATAAATATTCTGTTTTCATTTGTCAATGTATCAGAGGCTGCCTGCACAGCAAGTTCCTGACTACGTTCAAAAATGGTATTCATGCTTTTATGGCCCCTTTCCAAAGCATTCATATAGATTTCGCTATCATCCATATTCGACCTTTGCTGCGCAAGCGAATTCAGCATATTTCTGTAAGTAAGCGCATTCGTAAAACCAACAGGATTATCCGAAGGACGGTTTATCTTCTGACCACTCGCAATCTGCTCTTCTAGCGTATTGAGCTTATTCGCGTTGCGCTGAACATTGCGCATCGTGGTATTGTACATTGTTTGGAACGTAATCCTAGCCATACTGGATTACAAGCAAAAACTATGCCAAATTTAACAAGCGTTGATTAGCAACTCCACCTCGCAGCCCTCAATAAGCGCCGAAATCCACTCGTTGCCCGTCTCGGTATTTGTTGACAGCTCCAAACCCTGCGTTTCTTCCAAAATATAGAGCCTGTATTTTTCAATAACCTGCTGCATGGGTTCCCCACCGCCGCGCAGCGATATTTTTATTTTATCTGTAATCTGCAAATCCATCTCCTTGCGGCGATTTTGAATGCGATTTACCAACTCTCTCGCCATGCAGCTCTGCCTTAGCTCCGGGGTTATCTTCAAATCCAAGGCGGCAGTATAGTTTTCATCGGCCTCAACCGCCAAGCCCTCAGCGACTTCGCGAACAATCATAAGGCAGGAAGCATCAATTTCAAGCCCAGCGGCATCAAAAGCGTTCCCGCTCTGAACTTCTTTGATTTTTTCCGTACTCAATGCAGTTATAGCCGCAGAAATCGCTTTCATATTTTTGGCATATTCCGCACCCTTTGCTTTTATGCCGGCAAAATTTGGCTTTGCGGAAATTTTTGCAAGCTCGGCATCGTCGCTCGCAAAATGCAGCTCTTCAACATTTAACTCTTCTAGAATTAAATCTCGCATTGCCTCAGCCACCTCCCTTGCCTCCGCCGAATGCGGCACAAGCGTAAGCATTTTAAGAGGTTGCCTGTTTTTGATTTCGTGCGCGCTGCGAATTGTTCTGCCCTTTTCTATAACTCCCCTAACCAACTGCATTCTGCGAACAAGCTTTTCATCTGCAAGTTCTGGGTTAAATGCGGGATAATCGGTTAAATGCACAGAAACCGGTGCATTTGGATTTGCTTCCCTAACCAAAATTTGGTAAATTTCCTCTGCGAGAAAAGGCAGGAATGGAGCCAAAATTTTGCTAAAATCCACCAATGCTTTGTAAAGAGTCGCATAAGCATAGTTCTTATCGCTATCGTTATCGCTTTTCCAAAAACGGCGGCGGCTGCGGCGAACATACCAGTTTGTTAAATCGTCAACAAAAGAAAGAATTATCGGCACAACGGTATAAAGTTTATATGCCGCCATTTCCGTTTCAACTTTTTTGCTTAAATCTTGCAGCACTGCAATTATCCAAAGATCAAGCTCATTATCGCTTTTCCACTCATCTGTAGGCTTCCACCTCAGCTGCCCTTTCGAAGAATCAGCATTATGATTAGAAATAAAGAAACCAACAGCATTCCAAAGCGGGAGCATTACGCTTTTCACAATTTGTTTAACGCCCTCTTCGCTAAAGCGGAGTTCCTCGGCTTTTAAAGCTGCGGAGTTTATTAAGAACAAGCGAACGGCATCTGCCCCTGTGCGGTTTATCAATTCGTTTGGATCTGGATAATTTTGTTTGCTCTTGCTCATTTTCGAGCCGTCTTCTGCTAAAATTATTCCGTTTACAATTACATTTTTAAAAGCAGGTTTTTGGAACAAAGCAGCAGCCAAAACGGTTAAGGTATAGAACCAGCCACGAGTTTGGTCCAAACCTTCTGCAATAAAATCTGCGGGAAAGGTATTTTGAAAAGTCTCTGTGTTTTCAAATGGGTAGTGGCTTTGGGCATAGGGCATTGCGCCGCTTTCGAACCAGCAATCAAAGACTTCGCTTGTGCGCTTGAATATTTTGCCATTTACCGTGATTTCAACTTTGTCTGCAAAGTGTTTGTGCAAATCTTTCAATTCAACGCCGCTTAATTTTTTCAACTCCTCAATGGAACCAACGCAGAGCATTTCACCGTCTTCTGCAAGCCACACTGGAATTGGCGTTCCCCAAAAACGATTGCGAGATAAATTCCAGTCTCTGGCATTTTCAACCCATTTTCCGAAGCGGCCGTTTTTAATATGCTCTGGAACCCATTCAATTTGTTGGTTACAAGCGATCATCCATTCTTTAAGCGTTTTGGTTAAGCCTTCTGAATTTGTAACAGGAGCATCTAATTTTAGGAACCATGTGCTTAGAGCGCGGTATAAAAGCGGAACGCCTGTTCGCCAGCAATGCGGGTAGCTGTGCACAATGGTATCGTGCTTAAAAACTCTCCCCTGCTCTTTTAAAAACGCAATTATGGATTTATCTGCATCTTTTGCGCCAACCCCATTCCATTGCGAAACCTTGTCTGTAAATTTTCCTTCGGCATCGAGCGGGTCGAAAAGCCCCAAGCCTAGTTCTTGCCCCAGCGCAAAATCTTCTTCGCCAAAAGACGGCGCAATATGAACTGCCCCTGTGCCATCTTCTGTGCTGACAAATGGAGCGGTATAAATAGTGTAACGATTTTCCTGTTCTTCTGCATATCTAAACAAAGGCTCGTAGCGCAGGCCGGCTAAATCTTTTCCTTTGCATTTTGCTGTAATTTGAGCTTCTTTAAAAAAAGCATTGGCTCTGGATTCTGCCACCCAATAGCCATCGATTAAAACGTAATCTATGTCTTCGCCAACCGCAATAGCAAGGTTGGAAGGGAGTGTCCAGGGGGTTGTTGTCCAAACCAAAATGCTTTCGCCTTTGCGTTCCAAAAGCGGGAAAGTTAGAGTTATGCTTGGATCTTGGCGGTCTTTGTACCCTTGGTTGGTTTCAAAATTGGAAAGCGGCGTTGCGAGAGCAGGGCTATAGGGCTGAACTCGGTAGCCTTTGTAAACCAAGCCTTTATCCCAGCATTGCTTAAAAACATTCCAAACAGATTCCATAAAATCTGTATCCATTGTTTTGTAATCGTTGTCAAAATCCACCCATCGCCCCATTCTGAGCACGGTTTTGCGCCATTCACCGGTATATTTTAGAACCGCTCCTCTGCAAGCTTCGTTAAAATTATCTACGCCGAATTTATTTATTTCATCGAGCCCTGCTAAATTCAGTTGATTTTGAATTATGCTTTCAATAGGCAAGCCATGGCAATCCCATCCAAAGCGGCGCGGCACGTTAAAGCCTTTCATTGTCCAATAGCGCGGCACAATATCTTTAATGGTGCCCGCAAGCAAATGCCCATAATGAGGCAGCCCTGTGGCAAAGGGAGGACCATCGTAAAAAGAAAAGGGCTTGCCCTTTTTATGGCTGCATTTTTCAAAGCTTGAGTCTTTATCCCAAATCTTTAAAATTTTCTCTTCAATTTGGGCAAAACTCTCACTTTTATTTAACTCTCTGAATTGCATGGGGGTAAGGTAGAAATTTTTTTCCAACCAGGGCAAAACACAAAAAAACTCTAAAACCAACCAAATTCAACCATTTCTCAGAAAAAAATGCAATTAATCAATAAAAAAGTGCTTTTTCTTGGGAAAAAATGTATATTGTAGGCGTTATGGAAAATTTAAACAAAAATGACTTGGAACGCTTTAAAGAGCTTTTGACCGAAAAGTATAAATCTTCCCTGGAAGAGCTACGCTATCGTGAACGAGCTGCTATGGAAAACCAAAGAGAAACTGGCGCAGAACTGTCCTCTTATGCCAATCACCCGGCAGAAGCAGCATCGGACTATGCCAACCTCACCATGAACCTCAATCTTGCAGAGCGAGACAGTAAATACATAAAGCAATTGGGAGATGCCCTTCGCCGCATAGAAAAAGGTACCTTCGGTATATGCACCGTTTGCAAAGAGCCAATTCCAATACTTCGCCTGGAAGCCGTCCCAACCACCACAAAATGCCTTGACTGCAAAAACGAAATCAAAAGGCAAGAACAGGAAGATGCAAAGCGAGGGGGAACCGAGAATTAGGCAAATTCACAGTTACCTTTCTGCCCAGCGAGAGCTGGGTATCTCAGAGCTTGTGCTCAAAGAGCCGCTGGTTGTCGCACGGGCAAAATCGCCTACTCAGGTCCTTTTTACCCCTCCTGCCAAGCTTGCCGCTCAACCGCCAGTTCAAATTATCCCGCCGCCAAAGCCTGCGAACGAAAACGACAATTTGTGGCAAAATGCCACAAATTTAGCCGGTTTCTACAATGCCCTGCAAAAACACTCGCTATACCAAAAATCCATGAGAAGCCTAAGCTTCACCGTTCCAAGCGATGAGAAAACGAATGCCCCATATCTTTTGGTCTTTCATTCCCCGCAAGAACTAAACGCAGAAGCAAAAAGTCTATTGCAAAGGCTGTTCAAAAGGTTAAATATTGACTTGAATACCTGTGCGAAAACCTTTTTCATAAAAAGCAACTCTGCTGTTATGCCTAGAGAAAAGCCTGTTTTAAGCCAAATGCTGCAAAAAGAGATTTCCATGCTAAATCCCGGGAAAATAATCTTTTTTAGAGAAAACCCAAAGCCCGAGCAAATCGAAAATCCAGCTAAAATAAATGGAAAACCCATAATTTTCGCAGAAAAACAAGCCATAACCCTATATTCACTACTGGAAATGTTGCCAAGCAAGGAAAAAATGCTTGAAACCTGGAATTCGCACTTGCCAAACAGCGAATGGTTCAGCGAAATTTTCTAGATTCCACCCAATGTCAGATTACGCCCCAATGGAAGCTCCAAAAGCATTAGATGCCGAAACATGGCTTTTGGGTGGCGTTTTGCAAGATCCAAAGGCCCTGGGCGAGCTTTCGCTTCTTTTAAAAAACGGCGGAGAATTTTTCATGGGAAAAAATCAGGCAGTATGGAACGCCATGATAAGCCTCTACAAAGAAGACAATCCCATAGACATTATAACTCTTGCAAACGCTTTGGAACGCGATGGCAAGCTAAGCCAGGTAGGCGGCAAAGAATATCTTTTTTCGCTAATGGAATCCGTTACCAATGCGGCGCATATAGACTACTACGCCAAAATAATAAGAGATAAATACATACTCCGCAGCCTAATATCATCTTCCAATGAAAATATAAGAGATTCCTCAAAGCCCGAAGCCGAAGTCGAAGACGTTTTGAAATCCGCTCAAAAACGCATTCTCGATTTAACCAACGACCAAATAAAAGAAAACATCCAGCCAGCAGGCGATATTGCAAAAATAGTTCTAGATAAATTAGTCAATCGAAAAGCCGGCGATCTATCCGGCTGCCCCACAAACTTCAAAGACCTTGACGCTCTCACCAACGGGCTGCAAAAAACCGATTTAATAATCCTTGCTGGCAGGCCTGGCATGGGAAAAACTGCCTTTGCCTTAAACGTAGCCACAAATGCCGCAAGATGCGGCAAAACCGTGCTGTTCTTCACCCTTGAAATGAGCGCCGAGCAAATTATAACAAGAATACTAAGCTCTATGGCAAACGTAAATCAAAAGCAACTCAAGCATGGGCAAAACATAATAAGCACGGAAACAGCAAAAAACTTAATCGTAACTAGCCAAACATTGGCAACCATGCCGCTTTTCATAGACGATTCCAGCGAAGCACGCGCATTTGATTTGCTGTCAAAATGCAGAATTTTTAAAAGGAAGCACGGTAGTTTGGATTTGGTAGTAGTAGATTACCTGCAACTAATGCTTAAAGACGGCAGAGCGGAAAGCGAAGCCGTTGGCATTGGAGAAAACTCCCGAATGTTAAAGGTTTTAGCAAAGGAACTCGATGTTCCTGTTCTTGTCCTTTCGCAATTAAACAGAGAAACAGAGAAACGTTCTGCTACCACAACCGGCAACAAACCACAACTCTCCGATTTGCGCGGTTCAGGCTCCATAGAGCAAGATGCCGATATGGTTTGGTTTATACATCGCCCGGCATATTACAATAAAGAAAAGGAAGACGATGGTTTTCAAGCATCCGAAGAAGAAAAAGAAAAAAACGAGGCAGAAAAACGCAAAGCATCCTTGATAATCGCAAAGTACAGAAATGGCCCCACAACAAACATCGATTTAGAGTTCATTGGAGAAATTACCACATTTAAAGATCGCCGCTTTACACCAATCAGTCATCCCGATGACATTGGTTTTAGCGACAACTTTGGCAGTTAGTTATGGAATTAGTTTTATCACCTATTCGCGGCATTGGCAAGGCATTCGTAGATGGAATAGCTGCCGTTGGCGAGGTTGCAGTGATTTTTTTTGCTACATTGAAAAGACTCCCCTACTTGCCCAAAGTTATGGATTTAACCATTAAGCAAATGGTTTCAATAGGCGTTTCCAGCCTGCCGCTTTTGTTTGTAACCTCTATTTTTACCGGAATGGTAGCAACAGTGCAAGCGGAATTTCAATTCAGAAACCTAGTGCCAGATAAATTCGTTGGAACCGCCGCCTGTAAAATGATTTTGATTGAGCTGGGCCCAATTTTAACCGCCTTGGTTATGGCAGGCAGGGTTGGGAGCGCTCTTGCCGCGGAAATAGGCTCTATGAAAGAAAAGGAAGAATTGGCGGCTTACGACGTTTTGGGGTTAGATCCTTTCCGTTATCTTGCGCTGCCCCGCTTTATAGCTTTCTTTGTTATGCTTCCCGCCCTTAGCATTATTTCCAACTGCCTCGCTTTAATAGGCGGCTGGATTGTATGCGTTCTTGCTCTTGACATAACCACTTATAAATACTACACTGGCATGCAATATCTTTTTGAAATTCGCGATTTGCTTTCAGGCATAATTAAATCCTTTGTTTTTGGAATTATAATTTTTCTTTTAGGTTACTATCACGGTTTGAATGCCGGTTCGGGAGCAAAGGGTGTTGGCATGGCTACCATGAGCACAGTAGTTAGCTCTTGCGTGTGTATTTTGATTTTCGATATGATTGTAGCGATATTGATATTTACTTAGTTTGTTTTCTATATTATCCCCACATTCTAAAAAAGGAGTATAATGTTCACAGGCATAGTTCAAACTTGCGGAAAAATCACAGAGCTTAATAAACTTGGCGATGCAGTGCAAATGAAAATTTTCGCAGAAAATTATTTTTCAGAAAGCAAAAAAGGCGATAGCATAGCAAACGACGGTGTTTGCCTCACCATAGAGGATTGCACAAAAAGCGAAGCAACCTTTACCATGATTAAGCAAACCATAGACAACACCTCTTTCAAAAATGCCAACATAGGCAGCTTGGTAAACCTCGAACCGCCTTGCCGGCCCAACTCCTTTATGGGCGGCCACTTTGTAATGGGGCATATAGACAGCACCGCCACTGTAAAAGAAATAATAAACAGAGAAACTGGCATGGAAGTCGATTTAGAAATCCCAGAAAACCTCTCCAAATACGTAATCCACAGAGGCTCCATAGCCCTAAACGGCATTAGCCTAACAGTAGCAGAAAAACCAAGCAACACCATAATAAGAGTAGCCATAATCCCAGAAACTATAAGAGTAACAAATATAGGCCACTGGCAACCCGGCACCCTTGTAAACGTAGAAGTAGATATGCTAGGAAAATACATTGAAAACCTGTTAACAAACTATATCACTCCCCACTCCCCACTCCCCACTCCCCAGTAATATGCTCTACGGTATTTTCTCAGATATTCACGCTAATTTGCCCGCTCTTGAAGCGGTGCTTCGCTCTATGGATTCACGCAAGGTTGAAAAACGTATTTGCTTAGGAGACATAGTTGGCTATGGAGTAAGCCCCAATGAATGCGCAGAGCTTGTTAAAAAACATAGCGATGTATGTCTTTTGGGAAATCACGATAACGTTGCATTAAGGCGAGAGAGCTATTCAAGTTTTAATATTTACGCCAAGGCAGCAATGGAATGGACATTTAGAAACTTAAACGATTCAACCATCGACTATTTAAAATCATTGCCCTACACAGCAATAGAAGAGCACTACACCTTTGTCCACTCCTCACCCATGTCCCCCGCAGACTGGCACTACGTAGCCGATTTAGACGGTGCTCTGGAATCCTTCTCTTATTTCAAAACTCCTTATTGCTTTATTGGCCACACCCACAACCCTGTTATAGTAGCAACTAATTGCAAAGATCCCTACGGTGAAATTCCAATCATTTCAGAAGGGCCTCTTTACCGCCCTAAAAAAAGCGAAAAAGTCCTTGTAAACGCCGGTTCTGTAGGTCAGCCACGCGACAGAGACAACCGCGCCTGCTGGTGCCTAGCAGACAGCGACTGCAACTGGATAGAATTTGTCCGCGTAGAATACGATATTGATAAAACTCAAAACCTAATGCGCAAAGAAAATATGCCAATGTTTTTGGTAGAAAGGCTCGCTTTGGGAAGGTAATGAAAGTTTATTTAGCGAATTTTGACAAGCTATCGAAAAACATAAACGAAGATGTTTTGAAATATGTTAAAAGATTGAATGGCACGGTTGAAATAGTTGCGCTAAAAAATATTGCCGCTTTTGAAAAGCGTTTTCCTGTTGATAAATTTATTCATGTTGTTTTGAGTGAAGAGGGCAAGCTTTTTAATACAAAAAAACTTTCTGAATGGCTTAATGCCAGGCTTTCAAAAAACATTGTTTTTCTTGTTGGTTCAGCCTATGGCATAGAACCGAAAATAAAGCAAAACGCAAGCCTGCTGCTCTCGCTTTCTCCTTTGACATTCTCTCACGAACATGCTTTTCTGCTGCTAACCGAGCAAGTCTATCGCTGTTTTATGGTAATAAAAGGGCATCCGTATCATCATTAGCATTCTCCAGCGATTTCTACTTTGTAATATTCCGTATTGTCATAGTCTTCACAAACGCTTTTTTTCACTCTTTCGCAAGTAATCAATACATCAAGATAATAAACCTTGCAAAATACTAATTCTTCAGTATCGCTGGAACTGGAAGAAGATTGCTCTAGTGAACTGCTACTGCTATATATTGCTCCTTTTGCAGGATCATTCGGGTTATTCAACTCAAAGGAAGTACAGGATACTAAAAGGAGTGCGAATACTAATGCTAAAACCATATATGCACTCCTACGCCTGCAGCCAATAGCGTGCCGCCTACTATATAAGCTATGTTGCGTTTTTTTTCTGCGCTTCTAACCTTTTCTCCTGCACCTTTGTAATCTGCATCTTCACCGCTTAACGCCATATATTCTTTATGCAAACTTTTCCCTTCAGCATTCTGCCAAATACCAAAACCAATTGCAGCTACGCCAAGAAAATCAAGAGCAACAGCAGCATAAAACGGAGTTTTATTTTTTTGGGGAGCAGAGGGCGGAGAGTGAGGAATGGCTGGTTCAGGCAAAGGTGTTGGGGCTGGCGTTGGTGGAGTTAGTGGTATTGGCGTTAACGGCGTTGTTGGCGGTAGCGGTGTTAGCGGCGTTGGGGTTAATGCCGGTGTTGGTTCTGGTGTTGCTGGCGGCGTTGGTGGTGGCGTTGGTGGCGGTGCTACCGCTGGCTTAATTTTTTCAAACAATGGAATACCTTCTCTTCTTATTACTTCTAAAAGGTCGGAAACTCCTTCGACTTCGGTTGAAAAGCTGCCTACTAATCTGCTGCTCATTGTTTCGTAAAGCTCAACGGTTAGAGCCAGCTTGCCTGCAAATTTGCTTATATTGCCGGCAGAAACGTATTCCGCACCAATAACTCGCCCAATATTAACAGCGCAACTTTGAGCAAGGCACTCGGCTTCCTTTTCGTCTGAAGGCAACAAGGCAATTATTCCATCTCTCGTTAAAATGCTAAATTCGCTGGAAGGCAAGGCTTTGGTAGCCTCTACGCGCAGGTTATCTGTTAAATGGCGAAATTCATCTATGCTAAGTCCTTCTACATTTGCGTTTGGAATAATTTCAAGAACAGCGACAACGCGAACAGCGTAAGCCTGAACCCAAATAATCCCAATCATCAAAATAATCTTAGCAAATTTCACGGTTACCGCCAGTCATTTATTCCTCCAAAATCTTGCACATTAACATAACCCATGCTAGCAAGCTCTTGGGCAGCGGCGGAGCTTCTACGCCCACTGCGGCAGTAAACCAGAATTAGAGCATCTTTATTTGGCAATTCAATAGCGGCGCGTTTTTTAATTTCGGTACGAGGAATAAGAATTGCACCTTCAATATGCCTTTCTTTGAATTCTTCGGCAGTGCGCACATCCAGCAGGATATATTCGCTGCTTTCGCTCATAATAGTTTTTGCTTCCTCAGCAGATATTTTTTTGTACATCGCTTTTGGAGCATCTCCAGCGGAAACTTTTTTCGCTTCTTCGGCATTGCAAAAACAAAGAAAACATATTAAAATAAGGAAAGTCACAAAAGATAGCTTTTTCATCTGTTGAATATAGAAATTTTTTCATTCTAGGCTTAACGCTTTTTCGCTCGCATGGGCGGAAATTCAAAACTCACCTTTCCGTTTTTATCCATCTTCAAAAAAGCATCGAAAAGGCGGCGGGTTTTCGCAGAGCGGAACCCTTTTATCAACTCCGTTTTGCCATCAGTAAGCATTTTTGCCACGTTTTCCGTGCTTATCTGTTTGCCTAAAATGCTTTTTGTTATGCGAATGCCAGTATCTTTGCCTTCGGCAAAACTCTGGGAAACAAAAGCCGTTAAAGTCTCATAAACAGGCGAGCCGTCTTTTGGCGAATTTCCTATTGGGGTCTGATCGCTAAAATCCAAAGCCTCTCCTTCCGGTTCTTCAAAAACAAATTCAACTTTATTTTTATCGTTCAGAATTAAAGCGGCACTAAATTCCTTGCCTCTTTTAGAGCGAAACCCGCTTAAAGGACCCAGCTTTTTCTTTTCCAAAAGTTCAGCCACCTCGCTCAAAGATATATGGCGGCCGCCCAAAATTTTTCTTATGCGAATGCCGCTATCGGTTTCGTAATTGGAAACGGTTTCGTGTATTGACTCCCCTGCTGCCGTAGCTACCGCTTCTTTTTTTGTATCGCTCTCATTGAAATTCTTTATTTTATCAACCATCTGAGAAGTCAAGCTTTCAATGTCTCGCATAAAATCGCCTCGAGAAACCTGGCCTTTTTCCATTAAACCTAGCTTGTACTCCCACTCGCCCGTAAGTTCCGGGCTTGTAAGGTTTTCAATATGCATGGAAACCGCCATATTTATCAAGTCAAAAGCTTTCCCTGTTGGCAAAAGTTCTTTACCGTCTCTAACGAGGTATTTATCGGAAATCAATTTTTCTATTGTAGCGGCTCTTGTAGCGGGAGTTCCCAAACCGCGTTCCTTCATCGCATCGCGCAAATCTTCGTCTTCCACGAGCTTGCCTGCGCTTTCCATTGCGGAAAGCAGGGAGCTTTCAGTGTATCGCGCAGGAGCTTTTGTGGTATCTTCTACCATCTCTATTGACTTTGCAAGCGGCTTTGCATTTGGCGAAGAGAGTTTTGGAATTATATCTTCATCTTCGCTATCTTTGCCGTAAACAGCTTTCCAGCCTGGCTCTTTTAAAATTTTGCCTTCAGAGATAAAAGTTTCTTCTTCAACGATTGTAGTGCGTATTGTGTGCAAAATTTCTGCAGCTGGGTAAAAAACCGCAACAAATCTTTGGCATATTAAATTGAAAATTTTTTGCTCTGCTTCGCTCAAAGCCTTAGGAGCCTTGCCCGTTGGAATAATAGCATGGTGGTCGCTAACCTTGGCGGTATTGAATATGCGGGGATCTTTGCGGATATAATTGTTTGCCAAAGCAAACTCAGCATGCTTCGCAATGCCTCCGCTCAAGGCTCCCATTGTTTTTTTTACCATTGCCACGTAATCGTCTGGCAAGAATTTGCTATCTGTTCTGGGGTAAGTTGTTAGCTTATGTTTTTCGTAAAGGGCTTGCGCTATTTGCAACGTGGTTTTCGCAGAAAACCCAAAGCGGCTATTTGCCTCTCTTTGCAAGAAAGTCAAATCGTAAAGCGGCGGGCATTTCTGAGAAAGCAACTTTGCTTCCTCGCTTACTGTTCCATGCTTTCCTTCGCACTTTTTCAGAATATTTTCCGCTTCTTCTTTTTTCCAAATTTTTTGATTATTTTCTTTTGCCCATTTACCGAAATAATGCTCTTTTTCATCTTCAAATTTCGCTGTTAAAAGCCAATAGGGTTGCGGCACAAATGCCATTCGGCTTTCTTCTTTTTTGACAATCAAAGCGAGCGTTGGAGTTTGAACCCTGCCGCAGGGCGTTAGTTGGAAACCGCCAAAACGGTTGTTATAGGCAGTTAGGCCGCGCGAGCCGTTTATGCCAACCAGCCAGTCCGCTTCAGAGCGGGAAAGAGCCGCCTCTTGCAGGTTCCTCATCTCTTCGTTGCTGCGTAAATGCTCAAAGGCTTTTTTTATGGCATCTTTGGTCATGCTTTGCATCCAAAGTCTTTTTATAATTTTGCCATTTAAGCCCTTCCCTTGTTCGTGCTCTAATATATAGTAGAATATCAGTTCGCCTTCACGCCCTGCATCGCAGGCGTTTATTATTGTGCCGATATCTTTTCTGCGAATTAGTTTGCCTAGAGCTGCGAGGTGAGCTTTGGTATCTGGCAAGGGGGTCAATTTGAATTCTTCCGGGATTATGGGCAGTGTTGCCATATCCCACTTCTTGTACTTCTCTCCCATCTCTTTTGGGTCTGCTATGCCAACCAAATGCCCCAATGCCCAAGATATTATGGTGTCGTCGCTTTCTAAATAGGATTTATCTTTGCGAAAGGTGCCACCGAGCGCCTTAGCTAGGTCGGCTGCCACGCTGGGCTTTTCTGCTATAACAAGTTTTTTTTGTTCGCCAACATTTGTTTTGGATTTCATAGGGGGGTTAATATAGAAATCGGCAAACCTTAATTATTCCTATTAATGAAAATTCTACATTCATTCAATGAAAATAATCGTTTCTCCGTTAGATTGGGGGTTGGGGCATGCAACAAGGTGCGTGGCGATTATTAAGGCGTGGCTTGCGAAGGGCGCAGATGTTGAAATTGCAAGCGCAGCGTGTCATAAGGATTTTTTTTCGCAGGAATTTCCAAATTTGCTTTGGCACGAGGCTCCCGCTTACGATATACGCTATCCCGCTCATGGAATTTTAATGCCGCTATGGGCTCTTCGTCAATTGCCGCATTTGAAGAAGGTTATGAAAGAAGAGAATAAATGGCTTGCAAATTTGGTTGAGCGCAGAAAACCAGAACAAATAATAAGCGATAACCGCTTTGGTTTTTTTAACCCGAAAGTAAAATCAACATATATAACCCATCAATTGAGAATAGCATTTCCAAAACCTTTTATCATTTTCGAAAAGTTAGGCGAAAACTGGCATCGTAGCATTATGAGAAATTTCGATGAAATACTGGTGCCTGATTATCCGGAATTTCCCGGATTGGCAGGCAAGCTGAGCCATCCGTCTTATACCGATAAAAAAATAAAATACATAGGGCCGATTTCCCGTTTGCACTCTATTCCCCTCTTGGGAGAGCAGCCAAAGGCAGAGCGGGCTTCTTCTAAAACCATCGACATTCTTGCTTTGCTTTCTGGGCCGGAGCCGCAGAGAAGTGTTTTTGAGCAAGAGGCTGTGAAAAGGTTGCTGGTTACGCCAGGAGAACATTGTTTGGTTCGGGGGCTTCCCGGCGAGAGTGAGGTTCCTAATTTGCCTTTTCCGGTTTTTAACCATTTATCTGCTGAGGATTTGCGGGAAAAAATTTTGGCAAGCCGCACAGTTCTTTGCCGTTCTGGTTATTCAACAGTTATGGATTTGCATTTATTAAAAGCAAATGCTATTTTTGTGCCTACGCCCGGGCAAACCGAGCAGGAGTATTTAGCGGAGCTTGCAGCTAGCCAAAATTTTCTACCTTACCCGCATGAATAAATTCCTCTTTTTCCTCGCCCTTATTTCCGTCGCAATGTTTGCCTGCACCAAGGAAGTGCAAATACAAGGCAACAAAATAACCCTAGATTGCGGCATAGAAGTCACCGCCATAGACGATAGGCCAGGAGAAATGGACATATCGCTTTTCAGCGGCGTATTAACCGAAGAACAAAAGCTGGCTTATATGCCTGGTGGCAAAGCTCCTTCATCGGTTAACGTATTCCTGGTAAAAACAGGCGGCAAAACCTATATGATCGACGCTGGCTTTGGAAATGCGGCTAAAGATAATAGAATAGAGCCAGAAACCATAAGCGGCGTTTTCATAACCCATAAACACGGCGACCATATTATGGGGCTTTTGAACGAAGACGGAACCGCTGTCTTTTCCGCTCCAGTATATATATCCAACCCAGAAAGCGAATATTGGCTAAGCGAAGAAGCACCCAATTCCGATTTGCAGAAAAGCCTGGCAAAAGCTTATGAAGGTCGCTATAAAACATTTAATTTTGGCGACACGTTGGCACCTGGCATTGTAGCTATAGACGCAACGCCTCACACGCCAGGGCACACAGCGTTTTTAGTGGGCAGCGGCAAGCAGAAAATTTTAATCGCAGGCGATTTCCTCCACGCCGCCGCTTTGCAATTTCCAGAACCAACCGAATCTGCAAATTTCGATATGGACAAAGAAGGCTCTGTGAAAACACGCGTTGCTTTAATGGAACAGGCCGAGAAAAACAACTGGCTATTGGCAGGAGTGCATATTCCAAACCCAGGCTGGGGCAAAGTAAATAGCAACGGAAATGGCGGCTTTATTTTTACACCGTAAAAATAGTTTCTAGCCTTTCAAACTCCGCTCTGTCGGTTAAATCAACGTTTTGGGGGCTTAAAGAGGCGTAGCCTTGAGAAAGCCACCAATCGTCGCTTCCTTTTTTCGCGCCTGGGAGCTTGGTTCCCATAAGGTTATAGCCTTTTAGTTTTTCGTTTATTGCGCTGGAATCTTCATTTACCAAATAGGCTGTTTCTGCGCCAGAACCTTTGGCTTTTTCTGCTTCTACATAGTAGTCATCGAACATGTTGGTGCTTGTTGTGGAGACTCTAACTCCTTTGCATGGAGTTTCCGTGCATGGCGGAACATTGAAATTCCACAGAGTTTGTTTTGGCATTCCTATAAACTTTTTATTTCTTAAAATTTCTTGCACCCATTTTAATGCATAATCAAGAGCTGGCTCGCTTTGCTTTTGCAAAGAAACCGCAATCGCAGGAATGCCCCACAAAGATGCCTCTCTCGCCGCGCCGACCGTTCCGCTGTAAAAGGAGGCAATGCCTGAATTATCGCCGTTATTCACCCCTGAAAGCACTAGATCGAACTTGAAGTCTTTGTAAATATGCTTTAAGGCAAATTTAACGCAATCTGCAGGGGTGCCATCTACCCAAAAGGCTTCGCAAGGAAAATTTTCCGCAGGGGCAAAATGCAGAGAACGATAATAAGAAAAGCTATGCCCAACACCGCTTTGCTCGTTTCGCGGCCCGACAACTCTTACATTTTCGCATTCGGCAACAACTGCTTTTGCCAGAGCCAGCAAATTACTGGCTGTAATGCCATCATCATTAGTAACAAGAATATTCATTTAGAACTTAAAATAGAAACTTCTCTAGGGTGAAATCGCCGATGCTCTTCTTTTAGGTAAGAGCTATCCAAATGCGTGTAAATTTGCGTGGTTGCCAAGTTTGCATGGCCAAGGAGTTCTTGTAATATTCGCAAGTCCATTCCGCCGGCAAGGCAGTGCGTTGCAAAGGAGTGTCTGAACGAGTGCGGACTAATTGAGCTTTTGCCCAAAAAAGCGGTTCGTGCCTGAATTATTTTCCATGCTCCTACCCTGCTGAGTTTTTTTCCGTGAAAGTTGAGAATAAGGGTGTCTATTTTAGGCTTGAATTTTTGTCTTGCGTCTCGTACATAAAGCTCAAGGCTTTGTTTTGCCTTGCCAGATAGCGGAACCAGCCTTTGTTTATTGCCTTTGCCCACGGGGGTTATCCAGCCATTATCCAACTGAACATGCTCTAGTTTAAGCTGCACCGCTTCGCTAATCCTAAGCCCCATGCTATATAAAAGCTCCAGCAAAACCGTGTCTCGCATTCCGAATTTATCGTTCGGATCTATATTCTCAAAAATCTGCGAGACTTCATCTATGCTTAGGCATTGCGGCAAATACCTTTCTAAGCGGGGCGCTACGAAAAGATTTTCCGCTGAAAAATCTAAGTGTTTTTCTTCTTCCAAATAATTCAAAAAACCGCGTAGCGAAGACAAGTGTCGAGCAAGCGATGATGGTTTGTAATCAAACGCTTTCGCTCTTTCCTCCAAATACGAGTCTATAGTGTTTATTGAAAGCTCTGTTTGTTTGCAAAGCGGCATCAAATCAGCCTTGTAGCTTTTTATGCTATGCCCAGACAAATTTTTCTCCAGAGCCAAGTAGCGCAAATATTTATTTAACAAAGTTTCGATGTTCATTCGTGTAGATATCAAATTGCTTCATCATCCCACCATTCACTTGCCACATCTTCTAGCCAATCGACGGTTTCTTTCTCTGAACTAAAAGGAAAATATACAACGCCGTTTCTTGAAACGCTTCTTTCGTAGTTTATGTTTTTAGTAGCAATCTTGATTTTTTCTTTTTTCATTACCATTGTTGCCATATTAAACCTCCTTTTTTTGTAAATATAGTAAATTTGATGGTCAATCCTGAATACACCGCACGCTGAATAAGCTAGCTTTGCCATGCCTGCTTCTGTTTACATTGCTTAGGTTTATGTTCCGGCTATTGGCACTACTGGCATTGTCCTCTGTAGCATTCCACCAGTACCCAAAGCTGCCAATACTAAAACTGCCATTAGAGAGACCGAAACCTGTAGTAAATTAAGCTTTATTGTTAACTTTTTTCACTTTTTGTCACTCTTTTCGAAAAAATTATGTATATTATGGGTAGAAGGTGGTTGGGTCAGCCGGAGGAATAATTCCGGTGCCGC
>JAITFT010000100.1 GCA_031281155.1 Candidatus Fibrimonadaceae bacterium | reverse complement strand
AAAATCTCTTTCTGCTTGGCGGTGGATTAACCCGCCCATTTTTTGCATTGCTCAATGCGTTTGCCATTGTCGCCTTGCTCTTTGTCGTAGGCAAATTGCTTTAGCAGGTCGCAAGGGAAGTCGTTGCATTTTCCGCAATGCTCCATTTTCTTGCTTTCGCAGCATTTTTTGACAGGGCATGAATCGCCCCAAAACGGCTTTTCGATATTTACGCATCCGCAGCAATTCATCTTTTCCCTGTAATCGCACTCGCTGCACAAAATACCGCATCTTGATTCTATCATAATTAGCTCCTTTTCTAAAATAACAAATATAACTAAAATTTACTGATTTGTATTGTAAAAATGCGACAATTTTTATCAATGATATTCAGCGGCAAAAAGGTGTCCATCGCTTTGCTTGCCGGAATATTTGTAATGGCATAAAATGCGCCCGGCCTTAGCCTTGCTCCGATATAATAAGATGGAAGGTCTATTTTAAATTCAAAATTAGTTTTAGACATTCCTATAAAATCAATCCGTTTTTCTTTATAATTCGCTACAAGATCTATACAAGCATCTGCAACGATTATATTATCCACTGTTCTTTCATTGTTCGTGAGCGGCTGAATGCTCCATAAACAGATTAAAAAATCTTGATAATCAGGAACAGCTTCTTCTGTATAAAGGGCTGTTTCAGAAAATGCTTTGTCTAGGATATATGGGATTTGAATGGGGTAGTACATATAACATCTAGTTGTTTTTGTTTGCAAGTATGATATTTTCCATAAAAACTCCTGAAATTCTTTTTATTAATATAGAAATTTATAGGCAATAGACCTAGTACGCACAGGCTTTCAATCCCTCTCTATCACAATCCTATTCCTCGGATGCTTTGTTGCTAAAATCTCTTTCTGCTTGGCGGTGGAAACATGGGTGTATATCTGGGTGGTTGTGATTGAGCTGTGCCCGAGCAGTTTTTGTATATAGCGTATATCGACATCTTCTTCAAGCAGCAGCGTGGCGAAAACTCTTGAGCCTTTGCCGTAAATTTTGATATATCCGTCATTTACGCTGATGCTTTCCGCTTTGAGCGAGCAGACTTCCGACACCCTCGCTCCGGTTGCAAAGAGGAGCTCCAGGATGGCTATGTCTCGCATGGCTGTTTTGCGCTGTGAACAATTACTAAATTATGGCGTAAAATCAAAAAGCTAGGAGGCTTTACATGTTCAAACAATTTATAAGATATTCTGTGCTTTTGGCATTACCGATGTTTATGTTGAATTGCAGTGGCGGCGGTGGTGGCGGAACTGGCAGCGAAGACAAGGATGCCTGCGCGAAAGACAATGCCGGCAAGAAATTGTCCTATATAATGGATTATTGCAATATTTCCGATAACGAAGTCCAGCGTGCCTTGGGTGATGTAAACCTTGGCAATTGTAGCGCGGAAGATATTCTTAATATGAAAGACAAAACCCCGATGCAAATTGGAAAAGATTGCGAAACAAAGGTCCCGAGTTCGTCTTCGAATACGATTTCTGGCTCTTCTTCAAGCGGCAATGGCGGAATATCGTCAAGCGGTGGCCAAGGAACGTCATCAAGCAGCGGTCAAGATAACTCGTCTTCATCGAACGGAAGTTCGTCATCGACAGGCGGCTCTTCCTCTAGCACCGGCGGTGGCAGCTCTAGCAGCACTACGACCACTCAGCTTTATTGCGGTTATAATAGTTTCAAGGTGTGTATTCCTACTGACAAAGACCTTGCTGTAGGTCTTGAAGATGCGGACAAATGTGATTATTTATATGGGGAAGCTCCTTTCATTGTTTCAGATGGAACGAGTTGCGTTGGCCTTAACTACACCCTCCACACCAACATTGATGAGGTTGAAATAGTATGTGCAATTACAGGCCATGGATGTTTGCCTATATCCAAATCAGAACCAGGCTTTGAAAATATAACAACCACAACCGGATGTCATCAAACTGATGCACCCGGCTTCAAAGGAAATTCTATAACGTATGAACAATGCATCGCACGGGGGCTTCAATACCGTCTTGGTTGGCCGGCCTCAATAACCAGATAATTACCCCTTATGCTCCAATAATCTGTATGTTCTATGTACCGTATCAAGAAAATCTTGCTCAACTTGTGTTAATTCGTCATTCATTTTTGCCTTATACTTGCTATTGTAATGCTGCGTGGGTCGCTGCCGACTAAATTCGGAATTTCCGAAGATGCTCATTTATAGTGGACTTGCTTTTTTGAAATAGCTGTGCTATTTGGTTTTGCGTAAGCCACACGGTTTCTTCGCTAAAAATAACCTCAACTCTGGCTTGCCCATCTTCAGTTTGATATATCAGAATTTCACCGTTACTGGAAATAATATCGCTCTTCATAAAAATGACTAAACAAAGCCACCTCAGAGCGAAAAAAGCTAAAGGCACACCGTTCCCGCCAGGGAATGCTCACGAAACCTTGTGCTGGCCCGTGAGGGCAGCCCCATTTGGTTGTGCAATGCATTTGCGGTGAGATAGAAAATACTAAATTATCTTGTATTATGAAACATATTAAAACAGTTGGATTTTGCATTTTTTTGGCTTTTGCTCAAGCAGTAGCCTCTGACAGCTTGCTTTCGCAGGCACAAAAGCTATACAGCCAGGGTAACTTTGAGGCGGCAGCTAAAGCTTATGGCGATCTTTGCCCACAGTTAGACACTAAAGAAAAAAGGCTCTGCGAATTTAAAGAAATCAAGGCCTTAACCGAAAGCAGAAAACTAAATATTCTGGCTACCGCAGAAACAAAGCTTTTGTCGCTTTTAAGCCAAACCGAACCAAGCGACTCCCTGTTCGCAGAATTAAGCGCAGAAGATGCAAAGCTGCAACTAATGCTGGGGCAGCCAGTAAGAGCAGTTCGTTCATGGCGCGCTGCGCAAGCAAGCGCAAATATGGATTACTTCCCAGAACTCTTTGTTCTCTGCCAAGACATAATTTCCGCTTTCCCGGAAAACGGCCTAACAGCCGAAAATTGCAACAGAGTTAAACCCGCAGACACAACCTTAATTTCCCTGCCAAGAAAAAAAGTAACTCCTCTCGCTACCCAGCAAACCGCTCAACAAGCTACCCCGCAAAGCACTCAGCAAACCATTCAAAACACCCAGCCTCCTGGGCGTTCCCCTGAAAGAGGGCAATGGTACGTGCAATTGGGAGCATTCGGCAACAAAGACAATGCTGAAAGGCTGGTAGCAAATTTTAAAAACCAAGGCGTACTGCTTTACATAGTGGAAATACCCGACAGAAAACTCTTCGCAGTTCGCACCGGCTTTTTCGAAAGATCAGAAGACGCAAGAATCTACGCCGAACAAAAAATCGCCCCAACTCACAGAGACTTTAAAGTGCTGCAATAATTATTTCCTTGTTACCGCTTCTAATTCTTGCAAATTCTTTTGCCACTTGTTATCTTTAAAAGCAGCGTAATTTGCTATTGGCTTGTGATTGCCTTTGGAAAATTCACTTGAGGCTTTTTCAATATTGTCTATTATTTCTTTTATGTATCCTCTAACAACATTATTGAAAACGCCAAGATTCATTATGGAGTTTAGCACTGCGCCGCTCGGCGATACTATGGCGCGGAATTCGTAAGAAACAGAATCTTTGTTTATTTCTTTCAAATCTAAAATAGCAGTTGCTGTTCCGTGCAAATTCCATGCTAAAATTTTTGTGCGGCCGCGACCGAAAAATACGTGATGCATACCAGGGTTCACGCCAGCACTGTCGTTTAGCAACCACACGAAACTGCCGAATAGGTTATCGCCGTTATCGCCGCTAAATCTTTTTTTGTCGGGCGTATCGTAGGTTATTGTATATTTGGTTTTCCTATAGGCATTGACTAATTGCGCAGTAAATTCCATATTGTCAAAGAGGTACATCATGGTTTCTTTTGAAACGGGAAGCGTTCCGTTAACCCTATAGGTTACTCTATATTGCCTGCCCATATAGCGGTATAATTCGTAAGCCCTTGCATCGTTTACTTGCAGGCCTCGCCGCCTTAACTCTATATATGGAGCGCAAAATTCCGCATTGTATTTTATATCTGGGTTTGGCTTTTTTTCTTCTGCCGAACATGCAGGCAAATCGTAATTCAAGCACTGCTTAACCCCGGAACACATAGCCAAATGCCCAGCGCTAGGTTGAGCGTATAACACCGAAGCCACTAAAAACATGAATGTAAATATAACTCTCAACTCTCAGCTCTCCACTTTCAACTCTTCCCTAACTCCACAGAGCGATTGACTGCAGCTTCAACCGCCGCCATAACTATGCCCCTAAAAGCTTTGTTTTCCAATTCTTGCAAACCTGCGATGGTTGTTCCTGCGGGACTGCAAGCATTTGCTGTAAGTTCATTCGAGCATAAATTCAACTTTAGCAGCATTTCTATTGAACCAGCTGCTGTTGCCAATGCAAGCTCCATTGCTACATCTCGTTTCAAACCCATTTTAACGCCGCCCATGGCAAGGGCTTCTATAAACTGAAAAACAAACGCCGGCCCGCTGCCCGAAAGCCCCGTTACTGCATCCATTTGATTTTCAAGAATTTTAATAGTGTTTGCACATGTTGAAAATAAAGATTCAACCGTTTGCAAAACGCTTTCTTTAACGTTATCTGTTGCAACTGCTACGATTCCTTTTTTCACAGTAATGGCAATGTTTGGCATGGTGCGGACAATAATTGCATTCTCTTGGAAAATTTCGTGCAAAGTAGCGATTTTAACCCCAGCCATAATGGAAATTATAATTGGCCTTTTGTCTGTTTTTTTTAATTCGGCATTAAGCAGGGTTGAAATGTTTGAAAAAATTTGCGGCTTTAAGCATAAAAATACCACATCTGCTTCGGAGAACCCTTCAGATAAAGATGCTACTCTTATAGCCTTGCTTTTTTCTGCGATTTCGCATGCTTGATCTTCGTTAGGCTCGTAAAAAAATATGGTACGTTCAGGATAGCCGCTATCGATTAAGGCGCAGAGGATAGCTCCACCCATATTGCCTGCGCCTATAAAGAATATTTTTTTATCAAAAGACATTGAACCCTCTTAGCCTTTCATGGCAGCCAAAAAACTTGTGTTACTTTTATGAACTTTCATTTGCTCTTGCACTTGTTCCATAATTTCAATTGGAGTGTGGTCTTGCAGGAACCTGCGCAAAATCCAAACGTGGCGAAGCTCTGTTTCTGAAATTAAGAGTTCCTCTTTGCGCGTGCCAGATTTGAATATGTCTATGGCTGGCCAAATGCGTTTTTCTGCTATGCGGCGATCTAACACAAGCTCCATGTTTCCGGTGCCTTTGAATTCTTCGAAAATAACTTCGTCCATGCGGCTTCCGGTTTCTATTAGGGCTGTGCCTATAATGGTTAGCGAGCCGCCAAATTCGATTTTACGCGCCGCTCCAAAAAAACGCTTTGGCCGCTGCATTGCCATGGCATCTACACCGCCGGAGAGGATTTTCCCCGAATGCGGAATAACCACGTTGTTGGCTCTTGCAAAGCGAGTTATGGAATCTAAAAGTATAACTACATC
>JAITFT010000050.1 GCA_031281155.1 Candidatus Fibrimonadaceae bacterium | reverse complement strand
TAATCCAATCTTACGCCGTTTAAAAGTAAATTTGTGCGATCAGGAAGGGTTATGATTACTTGAGATGTATCTCCGTGGGTTATTAAGCGAGTTATTGCCCTTTCAAAATATATCATTTTGGCATCGAGGCCCGTTACCCTTGCGCCGCATAGATTAACCGTGCATTCAAAGCGCAAGGTATCTTTTGCGTTCGGGTCTTTGGTTTCTGGCAGGGCAGGTTCGGCTTCTGTTTGTGCTTCGGCCTGTTGCTGCTCTTCTGCATCGTTGAGCTGCTCTTCGGTTGCTTGTGTTAGCTCTGAAATAGAGAGCGTATCATCTTTGCTTTTCATTAACTTTGCGGCTAAGAACAGGGCAGCAACAACAATTAGAATAATTATCACTTCCGTTTTTGGAAAACCTTTTTCGGATTTCTTTTCTTGCTTTTTCTCTTGTTTATTCTCTTGCTTTTTAGATTCCTTTGGTTTATCGGGAGTGCTTGCTACAGCAACTTTGAATTGTGAATTAATTTCCGAAGATAATTTGTTAAGCACTCCATCTTTTTCCACGGATAGTTTTTCGCATATTGATATTATGTAGCTACGCAGGTAGGCTTCTACCGGAAAAAAGCCCCAGCGGCTATCTTCTATGGCGGTAAGCACGTCCATGCTTAATCGAATGGACTTTGCCATTTGGTTTAACTCTAGCCCTCGTGCTTCTCGGACACGGCGCAAATAATCGCCAATCTTTTCGTTTCCATCAAAAGGTTCGTGTGTTTGTTGCATTTTACTCCTTTTCTTTAAAGTGTTCTATGCAGCTTAAAGCATCTATAGTCAAAGCCACAGGCAGCCCCATAACGTTATAGAAGCACCCGTTTATAGATTTAACAAAACGGGCTCCTTTCTCTTGTACGCCATAAGCGCCGGCTTTATCTGCATATTCCATTGTGGAGATATAATTTAGAATTTCTGAATCGGCATAATCTCTGAAAATGACTTGGGTACAGGCGTAATTTGAGAATAAAACTTCGTTGTTTTTGCAAAAAGCCACCCCGCTTATTACTTTGTGCGTTTTATTTTTAAGCATTTTGAGCATTTCAAAGGCTTCTTCTCCGTTTTTTGGCTTGCTGAGTGCTTTGGAATCGCAAAAAACAAGGGTATCGCTCCCTAATACAAAGTCCTTTGGAAACCTTGCAGATACTTCCAAGGCCTTTCTTTTGGCAAGTTCTTCTGGGATGCTTTCAATTGGAATACCGTGAATGGCTTCATCGCAGGCGGGATGTTCTATGCGAAACTCAAAGCCCAGTTGCTGTAGAATTTGCGCTCTTCTGGGGCTTGAGCTGGCAAGAATTATCATAAAGAGTCCAAATACTGCGGATAAACTTCTATTGAATAATTATTTTTTATTTCGCTTAGCCATCTTTTCTCTTTCGCTAGTCTTTTTTTAGCAAGTATAATATTTCGTATTTGATTTTGAACTGTGGAGAATGGTATATATTCCATAGAATCTATGCTGAACAAATCTTTGTTATTTTCGTAGTAATCTTGTATTTCCTTGTCTGTTACTATTTCTGCTGAATCCTCAATGCTTAGGCGTAGCCTATCCACTAGAATTTTCTTTTCTGCGTCTTTCAAGAGTTTTTTCACCACGGGGTCTTTTTGCAAGCCTCTTTTAAGGGCTTCTCTGTACATAACTTCGGAATTTATCCAAAATTCTATTCGCTTTGTCCATTCTTCTTTTGAGATGAAAGAATCTTGGCTATAGCTTTCTTTTAGAACATTTATGCTTAAACGAGAGTCTTCTACTTCGGCTATTACGGGAGCCTTATCTTTCCAAAACTCAATGTCGCATGAGATTAGAAAGAGGCTTGTTAGTATTATGATTAGCATGTGGAGAAACTACCGTTTCAAGTTCACCAATTCTTCCAGCATTGAATCGCTTACGGTGATTATTCTGCTGTTTGCCTGATATCCTCGTTGCGTGGTTATCATGTTGGTAAATTCAGCAGCTAAATCTACGTTGGACATTTCCAATGCGCCTGGTTTTAGCTTTGATGAGCTTTGCGTTAGCGGCAGGCCGTATATTGGGTCGCCGGAGTTTGCAGAGGTGGTGTAAATGCTATCGGATAAGTTTAGCAATCCGCCGGGGTTTGCGAAGTCAATAAGCATTATTTGCGCTATTTTTCTTGCAGTGCCGTTTGAGAATGCGCCTTCTATTACGCCGAATTCATCTATGGAAACCTCAATTAAGTTGCCGGTTGGGTAGCCATCTTGGCCGGTGCTGTTGATGGTTGAAGCACTAGCAAACTGCGTTATGCCTCTAAAATCACCAGGCCCGCCTACATTCAAGTTTATGCGCATTGTGTTGGAGCCATTGCGCGGGTCAACAAGCAATTGCGAGCCGCCGTTATCGAATATCCAGGAGCTAACTGTGCCGTCTTGGCCAAAAGTTACCCTGCCAGTTCCGCTGCCGGGAACTATCTCTTGGTTGCCAGCAAAACTAGCTCTCCATTCCCATTCACCTGCTCTGCCTGTGTGCACAAAAGTCATGGTTAAAATATGCTCTGCGCCAGATTCATCGTAAACTGCAATCACAGTCTCAACAATGCCAATATCTTCGGCTTTTCTTCTTTCTGTAATACCAGTGGCGGCATTAAAAAAAGTAGGAGCAGTTTGGTCTGCATTTGAATTTACAGCCCTGATAGACAAATTATTTATAGAAAAGTCCACTCCCTTTGCCCCGCGAATAACAAGAGAACCAGGAGGAATCCCATCATCAGTTCCAGCAGGATTCATGCTAACACTTTGCAAATGAGTGCCGTCTCTATCTATATATTCAACGGGAAGTTTAAAATCATTTCTTATTTTAGCAATAAGATCGTCTAAAAGAGTCGCTCTACGTGCTCCAACATCATTAAGAGGATCGCTAGCACCAGGCAGGTCAGCTGGGTCGGAACCAAGTTGCGTGCCAGGAGCAGGCATAATCGCTGCTGGAAGGTACCACCACTCTCCCGTAGCATTATGGTAATAGTTGGGTGGATAAAATTTTAAAGGATCCGATTTGTCAGCTTCAATGGAATTTCTGCCAACAGAGCCAAATACATCTATGGGATCACCAACGTCAAGGCCTGGATATAATGGCTGGCCATTTCTGTCGAATAAAGTGGACATTAAATCAAATTGTTCAGCGGGGCGTAAAAGCCTGGTAGAATTTGCTGTAAGATTTACTCCATCTATTCCATAATTTCCAATTTCAGGCCCTATATGAGAACCAAAATGAAAAGCATTATTCACATAAGATCTTCCTTCTGGATTGCTGGTACTTACTTGCAGATTAAAAATGTGCTGATTACTAGCGGCACCATTATGATTTATTTGAAATGAGCCATCGCTATTCAAGAGCACTTCATGCCTTTCAGCTGCAGTTGCTCCATTCACATTTATCGCTGTTTCAATTGCTTGCCTCAAATCTTCTATATTCCAAATTGTGTTGGCGGTCAGCGGATCTGTTGGCTGTGCGACCGTAACTCTTAATTCTTGGGTGGGGGGAGTACCAGGTACTACACTAGCTTGATCATACCAAGAAATTGTAATAACATCATTTGCCTTCATACCTAAAGACTGGCCATTGCTATTATGCAGTGCAGCAAGAGGCGTTGCTCCTTTCCCGGGATCATTCGGGCCATTAAATGAGGAGGGTCGCGCTCCATCTGCGGCACGCAAGAATTGTTGGGTGTGTACTACGTTGCCTTTTGCGTCTGCTTCTGAGTTTAGATTACGGCCTAGGCTTACTTCGGTAGTCTCCCTTGCTGGCGCCTGCTGATTCATAGGAATCTGCAAATTGCCTATGGCGGTTCCCGGCGGGAAATTCCCGTAAGAGTCTGCCATTCTACCTTGAAGCACCATTCCGTTCGTCGGCAATATAATATAGCCCTGAGAATCCAATTGGAAAGCACCATTTCTTGTGTAAAAAGTTCCTTGGCCATCACTCACGCCAAAAAAAGCATTGCCTTCAATAGCAAGATCAAAAATGCGGCCGGTATTTTGAAGATTGCCCTGCCCGGTTACGGTATCTATAGAGCCAACGCTCACACCCAAACCTACCTGCATAGGGTTAGTTCCGCCTGCCTTGCTCTCGGAGCGGCTCGCACCCTTCATAAGCTGATTAAAGCTCTCCTGAAAAGTTACTCTGCGATTTCTAAAGCCAACGGTATTAACATTCGAGATGTTATTACCAATAACGTCCATGCGGACTTGGTGGTTCATTAGGCCGGTTACACCGGAATTGAGAGATCTTAGCATTGCAAGCTCCTTAGGTTAAAATTTTTGAAACTACTGTCCATACATTTTATGCTTGCAAAAAGCGTGCCAAAGTGGATTGGTACGCTTTGATTTATTTTAACTTATTTTTTGCCTTTGCCTTTCCCTTTGCCTTTTTGGCATTTACCTTCATTGCATTTATGGCAATTACAATCCTTGCCTTTTTCGCAATAACAGTTTTTGCCCATTTTACTAGGCTTTAAGGCAGAGCAATCTTCAATAGAGCCTTGCTCTACACGAGCTTTGCAATCTTTGAAGGCTTGCCATTCTTCGCTTTTGGCAAAAGCGTTTGTGCTGCAAACAATAACGAATGCCATTGCAGCTACAAGAATTTTGACTTTGTTCATTTTACACCTCATTGGTTAGAGTTTAGGTTAAATATAGAATTTTCTACTTTACCCCAAAATAACCTTGGAGGTTTTTGTGAGAAAAATACTGTTAACGGCATTATGCGCAGCATTGCTGGTGTCATGTGCGTCAAAAAGGTCTGGCATGGTGGATTCTGCGATAGCAGAAGCTAAAATCTTGCAGGAGAGAGCCACGGCTCAAGGCGTTGAAGTTTCTGCTTCGGTAGTCGAGCTAATAAAAACAGCAGAGCAGAAAAACGCAGAGCGCCAAACAGAAACAGCGTTTGTTTTGGCTGACGAAGCGATTTTGCAACTGCAAACTGTTTTGCTGAAGCAAGAACAGGCAGCTCTAGATACTGAAAGGAAGGCTGCAGCAGCCAGCTTGGAAGACTCTAGAGTTACTTTGAATAACGCTCGCAGCACGCTCAATGAGCGGAGAAATTCACCTAGAGAACGAGTAATCAACTAAGGAGGGTCATATTATGAAAATTCAAACTTTAGCCGTTTTAGCCCTTGCTGCAAGCTTGTTTGCGCAAGAAGCCGTGCCAGTTTCCATTCCGGTTGTTACCAGGGATGCCCCAATTCCTTGCCGCGAAGCCTTCGATGCCATTAAAGGCACTAGCTTGCGCGATGCCGCCGCCGATCGCATGGCAGCCAGCGTAGAGGCAAGAATCAGCACGCTGGAAAAAATCCCAAAAGACGAACGCAAAGGCACGCAGTACTCAACCGAGTTAAGAAACTGCGATTTATCCGTTGAGCTTTTGAAAACGCAATTTGAGCGCGTTGCTTTGCAAAAAAGCCTAGACTCTATAAATAAGGGCAACATTGCTTTGCAAAAGGAACTCAGCATGGTAAAGGACTCCTTGATAGTGCTGTGGTCTGGAGAAGCTTTGGGTGCTAAATCCGATGTAGCTTCGTTGAGCGATGAACGTGCTCGCTTGGAACGTTTGAACCTGGAAAAAGCCATGGAGCTTGCTATAAAGGATTCCTTGCTTGCCGTGCAAAAAGCAGAAGCCGAGAGAAGGCTGAGCGCTCTTCACAGCAGAGCCATAAACGTCTATAAAGATGCCAGAGGCACAATCCTTTCCATGAGCGATATTCTGTTTGAAACCGGAAGAGCAGATTTAAAGCCGGAATTAAGAGAGAACCTATCGGCAATTGGCGCTATTCTCCAAAGCTTGCTAACTGAATCTGAAGTTACGGTAGAAGGGCACACCGACAACGTAGGCACTGCGGAATTTAATCAAAGGCTTAGCGAGCAAAGAGCCAATGCAGTTATGCAATATCTAATTGAAAGAGGCATTAATGCCGAGCGTTTGGAAGCTGTTGGCTATGGCTTTTCAAGGCCAGTGGCAGATAACGAAACCGACGAAGGCCGCGCAAGAAACCGCAGAGTTGAACTTGTTATAAAAGACAGTTAAAGGCTTGCAAATTGTTTAGCGCAGAATTCAAAAGCATAAGCGGCGAAGACACATACCCTTTGTCGCAGGTTGTTTACAGAGGCAAAGATGGCTCGCTTCTCGAAGTGAGCCACAACCGCTCTGCGTGGAATTCTCGCTCGCCAAGCGACTGGAAATCTCTTTTCCAGCAACGCCGCGCAAGCTTTGCGCCTGTCGATTTGAGCGGCGTGTGGAGCAAGCGCGAGCTTGTTTTGCCAGGG
This sequence comes from Candidatus Fibrimonadaceae bacterium, assembly GCA_031281155.1. Lineage (GTDB taxonomy): Bacteria > Fibrobacterota > Fibrobacteria > Fibrobacterales > Fibrobacteraceae > Fibrimonas. The sequence goes on along the minus strand of JAITFT010000050.1, from coordinate 11,306 downwards.
CTTCCGGTAGAAGACATTGTTACTTTGCAAGAGGGTTTCAGCCCTCTTTTCAATGCGCAGAAATTAGCTAAAGAAATAAACGTAAAAAGCCTGCATGTTAAACTCTGCGGAAATTCGCATACAGGCAGCTTCAAAGACTTGGGCATGACTGTTTTGGTTAGCCAGGTTAATCATTTAGTAAAAAACAAGATACCTATAAAAGCCGTTGCTTGCGCAAGCACGGGCGATACATCTGCCGCTCTTTCTGCATACTGCGCCGCCGCCGGAATTCCGAGCATAGTATTTTTGCCGGCAGGGAAAATTTCCGTTGCGCAACTTGTGCAACCCATAGCGAACAACAGCATTGTTTTAGCCTTAGACACCGATTTCGACGGATGCATGAAAATAGTCCAAGAAGTGACTGCAGATAAAAGCATTTACCTTGCGAACTCCATGAACAGTCTTCGCATTGAAGGCCAAAAAACAATAGCTTACGAACTCTGTCAAGAATTGGGTTGGTCCTTGCCAAATACCCTAATTATACCGGGCGGCAATTTGGGCAATGTGAGTGCTCTCGCAAAAGGCATAGACGATTTGCTGGTCCTTGGACTTATAGAAAAAAAGCCTCGCATAATAGTAGCGCAGGCAGAAAACGCAAATCCTTTTTATTTAGCATACAAAAGAAACTTTAATAAACTAGAAGCGGTGCAGGCAGAAAAAACGCTTGCAAGCGCAATACAAATAGGAAACCCTGTTAGTTACCCAAAAGCAGAGCAGGCAATCAAAGATTACAACGGCATTGTTGAGCAAGTTTCCGAGCAAGAGCTTGCTGATGCCGCCCACCGAGCCGATAAAATCGGTCTTTACTGCTGCCCGCACACAGGCGTAGCCTTGGGTGCTTTGTTTAAGCTCTGCGAAAAGAAAGAAATTTCAAGCGATGAGTCTGTTGTTGTTGTCAGCACTGCGCACGGCTTGAAATTCTCTGAATTCAAAGCTGGCTACCACGAACAAAATCTAGAGGGAATTATCTCAAAATACGCAAACGCAATACACCGCCTTCCCGCAAATGCGGGAGCGGTGGCAGATGTGTTGAGGGGTAAGGTATAAAAGCGATTAAAGGCACAAACCCTGCTTTTGTTCTTTCTATTGGAGAATTTATAGACACCAGAGATAATAAAACGTATAAAACCACAAAAATAGGTCCTCAGGTATGGATGGCGGAAAATTAGAATTACAACGCAGGTGGCAGTAAATGTTATGATAATTTGGAGGCAAATTGTAAAAAAAATGGGCGCTTGTACAACTGGGAATCAGCTAAAGGCTTAGTATGCCCAAGTGGTTGGCGATTGCCTAAAAGCGAAGAATGGGAAGCTCTTGTAGATTTTGTGAGGCCAATAGTGATTTGGCAATCAGGTATGAACAATAATTTCGGTCGTGTATCGGGAAAAAAGCTAAAAGCAAAAAAAGGTTGGGATAGTGATGGCAACGGTACAGATAACTACGGTTTTTCTGCTTTGCCGAGCGGACAAGGCAATTCTTACGGCGATTTTATGGGTGCGGGCTTTGATGGAACTTGGTGGAGTCGATTATCGGAATATTACGGAGGTGGAGGCCGGGCTTGGAATATGTACCACAATAATAACGATGTGCATATCTCTTTCGGTGAATCAAATTTGCATTCCATTCGTTGCGTAATAGATGAACAATGCAATGGCGCATCATATAATCCATCAACGCAAAAATGCTCCGATGACGGAAAAACCGTGCTAACAAGATGCGGACGACGCTCCGATAATTACTACGATGCTTCAACGCATTTTTGCTTTTGGCACACTAATGAAATCCATGAAAAATGTAACAGCTACTATGCTTACGATCCTTACAACGTTTATGATCCTAGGCATCAATTTTGCTTTAGAGGCAAGGGATATAATAGGGTATATAATATGTGCGGAACACAAGGCAAATATAACCCTTCTACTCATTTTTGCTCCAACGGCAACTTAAAAAAATATTATGGTTCGTTTACCGATTCTCGAGACAAAAAAACATATAAAACCGCAAAAATAAGCACGCAAATTTGGATGGCAGAAAACTTAAATTACAGAGGCAATGCTGCTGATACAATAGGAAAATGTTTTCAGAACGATACAATAAATTGCAATATATTTGGCAGTCTTTACAGCTTGGCAGAAATAAAAAATGCTTGCCCAAACGCCAGCCAGAAGGGCAAACGCTCATCGTAGCATTATAAATTGTAAAGACGGCCATAGGTATCGCAGTTGCTCGAATTGTTATCGTAACAAGCACTACCGCTAACATCAAAATTCAAATTCTCGGCCATCCAGGTTTGAGAACCGATTTGAACGGTTTTGTAAGTCTGGCCGCCGCAAGTCATAGTACTAGAGCCAGTTGCTACGTCGCCGCACAAAGAATAGGTCAACTCAAGCTGATCATCCGTATCGCCGCCGCAGCCAAAAAGCGCCAGGATTGCGCAGGAAAAAAAGAAAACAATGGGGTGTTTCATGTTCATGCGAGGGGAAGGTAGAAAATTGGCTGCAAGCCAAGCTAAGCGTAAGCCGCTAATCTTTCCCTTGCCTCTTGAGCTTTTGCCTCATGATACCGAATTCTTGCTTCCTCGCCTTTTCTGGCGAATACCACAACATCTTCTGGTGTTAATCTGTAATTTGGGATACCGATAAAACCAATATCGTCAAGAGTTGCGAACTCTGCTAATGACCTTTTCATAACGAGCCTCCTTGTTCTTTTGAAAAATATTTATTTATAAGCCATTCTGCTGCCAATGGCTCTATACCCATTCTATGACCACCGTAATGCGTGGCTTTCAAAGGACACTCCGCAAACACAGCAGACTCACTCCCGCAAACAACGAACGCTGAACAGATTCCCCTTGCCGTAGTAGTCCCTGCCCACGACGCTGTTGTTGTCGTTCATGTACCGGCTCCACGCATTGCCAGCATCGCCCTCCGTAGCAGACCACCAGTAGCCGCCGCTGCCGACACTGAAGAAGTTGCCACTCCAGCCGTTGCCACCCGGAAGGGCCGAAAAGCCGAAATCGTCAGTGCCATTACCACCGCTATTCCAGCCGCTACTAGCCTTGAGTTTGGTTCCAGCATCCGAACCTACATGGTCCGTCAGCACGGTCCATTCGGCATCCGTAGGCAAATGCCAGCCAGGAGGGCAAACAGTGAGAGCAGTAGCCCAATTGTAAAGACGACCGTAAGTTGCGCACCTATTTTGACTATCATTACCCGTATTGTCGCCATAGCACCTGCTGCCCGCCGCATTGTAATTCAAATTCTCTGCCATCCAAGTCTGAGAACCGATTTGAACGGTCTTGTAAGTCTGGCCATCACAGGTCATAGTGCCAGAGCCAGTTACTACGCCGCCGCAAGCACCACCGCTAATGTCAACAGAGGACGAGCTAGACAAAGCTACGGAACTGGAACTGCTGCTAAGAGCAACGCTAGACGAAGAATAGGTCAACTCAAGCTGGTCATCCGTATCGCCGCCGCAGCCAAAAAGCACCAGGATTGCGCAGGAGAGAAAGAAAACGAGGGGGTGTTTCATGTTCATACGAGGGGAATGTATAAAATTCTATATTATCAAAATGATAAAGTACACTTTTATACTCGTATTAGCAATGGCGTTGCTTTCTTGTGAGAAGAAGGAAGCTAAGAATGAAAGAATGGCTTTGGAAAAAGCTGCGGATTCTTATGGCGCTTTAATAGAAAAAGCCAAAGGAACAGAAGCTGTTTTGCAAAAAAAAGCAGATTCTATAGTTCGCCAACAAAACGAGCTAGGAATTCCCAGATAAAACAGTTCCGCTATTTGCAATGCCTGTAATTTGATTTTTGAAAGCCTCTGCGCTTTCCCACCCTACTATGTGTATGGATTTTAAGCCCCTTTCAATGGACTCCAAGGCTCCTTGGACTTTTGGGATCATGCCGCCGGATATAACTTCTTTTTGGATTAAATCGTTTGCAAGCTCTTTGTTTAAATGCGGAATTATTTTTTTGTTTTCATCTAAAACACCGCTAATGTCACTGATTAGAACAAAGCAATCTGCTTTTAGCGCAACGGCAATTTCTGAGGCGGCCGTGTCGGCGTTTACGTTATAGGCAATTCCATCGACATAAGATATGGGTGAAATCACGGGCGTTATGCCTGCGGCAAAAAGTATTTCCAGAATTTTCGCATTCACTTTGAATACATCGCCTACTTGCCCCAAATCGCCTTTGCCTTGCAAAGGCTTTGCTTCAAGCAATTTGGCATCTACGCCTGAAATCCCGATTGCTTCGGCATTATTTGAAAGCAGCATTCTAAGCAATTTTTTATTAACCTTGCCGCTAAGAGTCATTTCAACCATGTCCATTATTGCAGGAGTTGTGACTCTAAGCCCGTTTAAAAACTTTGGCTCTTCGTTTAACAAAGCCAAATTTGCATTTATGTCTTTGCCACCGCCATGCACAATTGCCAAACGTTCGCTTTTGGATATTTCCGCCGCTGCTTTTGCAAAATCCAAAAGCTTGGCTTCGTCAACGGCAAGAGAGCCGCCAATTTTAACAACAATAGTTTTCATTGTGCGGTAAGGTAGAAAAAATCACAATTTCTGTAAAAAAATTCCTGCCAATATTATGATTTGCCAAACCCACGTATAGCGGTCATTTATAATTGATTTTATAATTGGCTGTTGAGCATGGGGTACGTGGGGCAGACACATTGGCCTGGCCCTGCGATGCCCCAAAAACTTATCTTCACTCACCGCTAACGCAACTAAAAAAGCACCGTAAATCCCGCAAAGCCCCAATCCTGTAAACGACCATCCTGTATGCAAAATCGCAAACGCAGCTCCTGTCATAAAATTTGAAACATACAACGGGTGCTTTATATACCTGTAAGGCCCCTCACTAACCAGCTCAGGGCAAGCTAATTCCTCACCCCTGCTATGCTCCCCTATATACATCCGTGCCCAAACCCTCAAACAAACAGCAAACCCAAAAATCAAAAAGCCAAAAAGCCAAAAAAACTCAAACTCCGCCGCTGGCAAAGCCAACAACCCAGCCCCAAACAACGCCGTAATCAAGCCACGATACTTGTAAAAACTCTCTATTACCAGCCTACGGCTGTTCGCCAACGAATGCAAAGTGTATGGGCGTTTCAACTCTCAATTCTCAATTCAATAACACTTCTAAAAATCGCTCTACCTTCCTTCTTATATTTTTTTTCAAATCCTGTTTCTATGCCGTAGGTTGGCAGTGCAGTATTTTCTTCTAGAATTTTTGTGTTAGGAAAATTCTTGAATGTTTGCAAAACGAGCGCATTATATTCTGCGTGGTCGGTTGCCCAATAAAAGAGCCTATTGCCTAATTTCAATGCTTTGTGTAATAGTTCCAAAAAGCCTTGCCGCAGAATCAGGCGGTTTTTCTGCTGGCGACGTTTAGGCCAAGGGTCTGGGAAGTATGTATGTATTTCGTCTATAGAATTGGGTGGCACTATGTTTTTTAGTAAATAGAATAAATCCCCTCTTATTACAGCGGCATTTTTTAGCTTGAACTTTGCGATTTTTCTTGCTGTAGCGTTTGCGCAGTAATTATCCCATTCCACGCCCAAAATGCAAGTATCCGGGAACTTTTGAGCATATTCGCACATAAAAGCCCCTTTTCCAGAACCGATTTCTAAAATAAACTTTTCTTTTCTTTCGCACTCAAACAAATTTTCCAGCAACAGAGGCGCAGGCTTTCGAGCCTCCACCAAAGGAATGGGCTTTTGCGAAATACTATCCAATTCCGGCATATAATGCCACAAAAACGGAATTTCGCCTTTATAGAATTTTTTGAGGAATTCACGCATTGCTGAAAAAATGTAGAAATTTACTTCTGAAAACCTGAAAAAACTTTTCTATATTAGCTTATATCACTAAAAAATGGAGAAATTCTATGATTCGCCGAATATCGCTCTTTCTTTTCCTAGCCCTTGCAACCCTGGCTTTTGCCCAGCGCCCAAGCCGCATAGTTGTACACAAATTCTTCGATGGCCAGTACAGGCAAGGAGGCTTTGATTATTCCTATGGCGGGACTGGCTCCACAGTTTCAATAGACAGAACCCAAGCCTACAGGGGCGCGCCTTCCTTGAAAATAACCTTGGATCCAAACGATTTTTCAGGTTCCTCAATATGCCTTCACAACGAAACCTTCGATTTAAGCAGAGTTTTGCTGAACGGTGCCGTTGAGTTTTGGATAAAAGGCGCAAATGGCGGCGAACAACTCAGTTTTGGCTTTTTAGACACAGATGGCAAAGGCAAAAAGACACAGTCCAAGGTAACTTTAAACAGATATGTTCAAGTAACAAAAGACTGGCAGCAGGTGAGAATTCCCTTGGCAGATTTCCCCGAAAGAGGCATGTACTGGGATGATGCCAAGAAAGCAGAGTTTCCAGCTCGCATGGACTGGAGCAAAATATCGGAATTTCGCATTTCCACAGACAAAGGAACCAACCCTGGAGGCTTCCAGGTGTGGATTGCCAATGTTGAAATTGTAACAGGTACTGTTCCCGTAGCCAAGCCCAGGCCAAAGGTTGTTTACTGGGACGAAAGAAACGAAACCATAAATGGCCCCAAAGAACCTGCCAAGCTAGATGGCAAGGCTAAAGCACTCCCGAATGGCGTAGTTTACAGCGGCGGCAAGTTCCAAGGCTATGGCTATGTTTACGGCGGAATGACCGCATTTAAGGAACAGCCATCGAAAACTGCTGGCGGCAACCCCAGCGTTATGGCTTTGTATATGGACGATAACGAATGGTCCGGCATTACACTCTCCATTGGCGAAGGCAAATACATAGACCTTTCCAAGGTTAGAGACAAAGGCGGTCTTTACTTCTGGGTTAAGGGCGGCAAAGGCGGCGAAAAGGTAGATATTGGTATTCTCGATAATCAAGGCAATGGCATAAAGAGCCAAACTAAGGTTAATTTGCAAGACTGGGTTGCAGAGCAAACCATCACTACAGACTGGAAACTGGTTAAAATTCCCTTGAAAAGATTTATGGATGTAGGTTTGGCATGGGATGCCGACAGGCAGGCAGAAATTCGGAAACCCATACAGTGGAATAAAATTCAGGAAGTCCGTTTTTCCGTTGGCAAATTCGGCAACAGGCGCGATGGAAAACCCGATGATCCCGTAGTTATATACGTTGACCAAATTACCTTTACAGAAAACATTGATTGGGTAGATCCAAACCTAAGATGGGAAACATTCAAGAGCAATGAAAAAGATTTAGTTATATTCGATTTTGAAAATAACCCTGCATTCGAAGCTTCTGTTGGTCCAAAATCCAGAGTTGAATTCCACATAGGCCCCGGCAAGCTAGACGGTAAATCTTTGAATGTAACCGATTTCTTTGTAGGCGACTGGGTAGATGTTCTTTACGATTTTGAAAAGCAGAAAGCCCCAAAACATCTTAACGATTGGACAAAGCACTGGGGCTTGATGTTCGACATTTACACCGATAAAGCCTGGCAGAGCATAACCGTTCAAATAGGTGATAGAGACAGAGAGCTTTTCGTTAGCAACACAGGCGGCGCAAAAGGTAGAAGCACGGTTCTTGTTCCATTCAGGGATTTCATGAAATTCCCATACTATCAACCGCCAGAGGCTATACAAAATGGTGTGTTCGATTTAGATGGCGTAAAGGTTCTTGATTTCAAGCCAACTGGCGAAGGTACATCGGGTTCTTTCCAAATAGACAACGTTCGCTTAACAAACCTGCGTGAAGCACCGCGCCCAAATGTTCCGGCAGAAATGGCCTTAACAATTACAGGCGACTTTAACAAGGTTATAAACCCATCTATTAGCCCCGATATATTCGGCATTAATGCTGCTTTGTGGGATGGCGATTTGCTCCTGAAAGAAACAATAAGCCAGGTAAAAAGAGTTAATCACGGCATAGTTCGCTATCCGGGCGGTCTCCGCGCAGATGAAGATGACTGGGAAGAAGTGCTTGCCGCTAACGACTGGATGGTGGACACCGATCAATACCTGAATTGGTGCAAAGAAACAGGCGTTCGCGCAATGTTTACTGCTAACCTTGGCTCTGGAACAGCAGATAAGGCAGCTAGGTGGGTTGAGCATACCAATAAAAAAAGAAATGCCAATGTGATTTATTGGGAAATAGGTAACGAACTTTACGGCGATTGGCATATCCACTATAATAAATACGGCGCAGATAAAGGCCATGCTTATGGTAAAAAAGCAAGAGACTTTATCATTGCTATGAAAAAGGTGGATCCAAAAATTAAAGTTGGCGTTATCGGCGTATTAGACGGTGAGTGGAACGATAACGTTCTTAAATACACCGGCGACATAGCAGATGCTCTTATAATTCACCACTATCCTCAGCACTTTGGCCAGGAAAACGATTTTGCTTTGCTTGCTTCTCCGCAGATTTTGGAAGGTATTTACGAGCGTGTTCGGAATACAATCAGAAATCATCCGGAAGTTAAGAAAAATCCCAAAAAAGATTTGGAAATTTGGTTAACCGAGTGGAATTCTGTTGATTTTAACCCAGGCCCGCAATCCATATCTCTAATTAACGGTTTGTTTGTTGCTGATTATCTCGGTATGCTTGCAAAAGTTGGCGCAACCAGCGCTCAATACTGGGATATCCACAACGACATCACTCCGGAAGGCGGCGATTATGGCTATCTTTCCCGTTCCTACGACGACCAAATTGGCGGCAACAAGCCGCGTCCGTCTTACTTCGCTTTCCAAATGGCATCCGATGGTATCCGCGGAAAGTTGGTTGAGTCTAAAAGCGGTGAAGATAACTTATCCACATATCTTTCGCAGAATGGCAAAAAGAAAACCTTGCTTGTTATAAACAAAAGCCCCTTTACAGCTTTCAAAAGCACTTTGAATATCCCCGGTTTCACTGGCAAGGCAAAGGTAGAGATTTTTGCTGCTCCAGGCAAAGATGCCAGCAAGGTTATTAAAATGGATCCGCCAAAGGCCAGCAATATGGATATAAAGAGCGGCACTGTGATGACATTCCCAGTGCATTCTATAACATTGATTACGATAGAGTAGTTGGCTGGCGAGCTTTAAAAGCTTTCCACAGCCATAAGCCAGCGCCAGCCAAAATCATGGCGGCGCACAGCATTTGCCCTCTGGTCATGCCAATAAAGTTTAGACCTATGTGGGCATCTGGCTCTCTGAAAAACTCTATAAAAAATCTTGCTGTGCCATAGCCAATTAAGTAAAGTGACATAACATGTTCCCGAATTTTTGGGAAAGTTTTCCACAATGCATAAATAACCCCAAAAAGCACAAAGCCTTCAAAGCACATTTCATAAAGCTGGCTCGGGTGCCTAAGAACAGATTGGTTTTTAAACAACATTCCAATTGCCGAACTTGTTTCTCTGCCGTAAAGCTCTCCATTTATAAAATTCCCAAGCCGCCCAAAGGTATAGACCAAAGGCACAACAAGAAAGAGGGTATTAACGCTTTTCCAATAGTTCAGCTTTTGTTTTTTTATTGCATAAGAACCGAGTAAAAAAGCACCTATAAGCCCGCCGTGGTAGCTCATTCCGGAAATTCCCGTAAAATGAAAGCCGCCTTGAAACGAGAAAGGCAAAATAATCTCTAAAAGGTTGTTAATATAATAGCTAAAGTTGTAAAAAAGCACATACCCAAGCCTTGCCCCAATCAAAATTCCGGCAATTGTCCAAGTAACAATGCTTTCCAATTGATCTTTCTTCATTGGCTGTATTTTATATTTATTTGTAAAATACCAAACCAGATGGTAGCCTAAAAAGAAAGCTACCAAATACATAAGCCCATACCACCGCACAGAAAAACCCATAATGGTAATTGCTGTTGGATCCAAATTTTGCGGAATTGTATTCCACCACGAATATGACATGGGAGTTAATGTAGAAAATACTTTATCCAAAAAACATATACGCCATTGTTATTGCGGCGGCGAATGCTACTGCGTCTGATACTAGGCAGCAAAAAACGGTGTGCCGGGCTTTGCGAACTGCAACCGAGCCTAGATAGACAGCTATTACATAGAATGTGGTATCTGTTGTGCCTTGGAACATGCAGCTAAGGCGGCCAGCGAAGCTGTCTGCGCCGTGCTGCTGCATGGCATCTACCATCATGCCGCGCGCGCCGCTGCCGGAGAGGGGTTTCATTATGGCGGTGGGCAAGCTGGGCACTACATCTGCCGGAATGTTGAAAAAGTTAAAAGTTGCCGTTACGCCATTCATAATGAGGTCCATAGCACCGCTCGCTCTGAAAGCGGCAACGCCTGCCAAAATGGCTACGAGGTAAGGAATAATCATTACGGCTGTTGAAAAACCTTCTTTTGCCCCTTCAACAAAGGCATCGAAGGGCATAACTTTTTTTATAGCGGCAAGAATTAAAAAGAATACTATAATGCCAAATAGAATTATGCCGCCAAAAAATGCGCTTGCCACACCCATAGCCTCCGCCGATAGCGTAGAAAAATACATCAGCGACCCGAATACCGCTGCGCAAAGCCCAATGAACCAGGATATAAATACAATATTTTTTATTTCAATTTTCTGAAAAAAAGATGTAATTAAAACGCCTGCTATGGTGCTGAAAAATGTTGCAAATAAAATTGGCATAAAAATATCGGCAGGGTTTGCCGCCCCCAATTTTGCTCTGTAGGCTATTATGCTAACCGGAATAAGCGTGAGCCCGCTTGCGTTCAAAACCAGAAACAGAATTTGCGCATCGCTTGCGGTATCTTTGTTTGGGTTGAGTTCCTGCAATTCTTTCATAGCTTTTAAGCCAAGCGGGGTAGCGGCGTTATCTAGCCCAAGCATATTTGCGCTTATGTTCATTAGCATGCTGCCCATAGCAGGGTGGTTTGCCGGAATGCTGGGGAAAAGCCGCTTCATTAAGGGCGAAACCAGCCGAGCAAGCATTTGCACAGCCCCCGCCTTTTCCCCTATTTTCATAATTCCAAGCCAGAGCGTTAGCAGTCCCGTTAAGCCCAGAGCAATCTCAAAAGCTGTTTTTGACATATCAAAAACGCTTTGCATAACCGCGCTGAAAATTCCGCTATCTCCCAAAAGAAGCCATTGCGCCAGGCAAGCTAGAAAAGCCCCAAGGAAAAAAGTAAGCCATATTATGTTTAGGAACACGGGCGGTAAGATAGAAAATCTGGCTTTTGTTTTTTGGGGTAAGGGGGAATTGCGCCTGTCCGCAGGGATTTAGGCTCGCTGTTTGCGGAAACGGCGTTTTTGGCAAGGTTTCGCTGTTGGGAATGAGCAGCTTTAG
>JAITFT010000028.1 GCA_031281155.1 Candidatus Fibrimonadaceae bacterium | reverse complement strand
GGGGGGGGGGGGGTGCGTTTTTTTTTTAAATAAATGCGTTTTTTTTAATAAATTCCAATAAATACTTGACAGTAGAGAAAAAAAAATCTATATTTGCATGCAAGAATAAATCGGGGGTTTAACTAACGGTAAGTTTTTTAGGCCAGTCCAACCAGAGGTTTTTTATGAATAAAATTCACGTGTCTCTTGCCGCCCTGTTAATTAGCGGTTCCATAGCATCTGCTAATGAAGTGCCTCTTGTAACTTCAGGCGGAACAAAAGTTTCAATTTATGGTCGTTTGGAATTGAATGCGTCTTATGAAGACGGTGCAACAAGCGCCATGTGGTCTGCAAATGCTGCGTCTCCTGCTAGGGGGCCTGAAGGTGACAAAATCGATCCGCAGGGCAGAACTACTTTAAGCATAGCTCGCACTAGGCTTGGTTTAAATTTATCTGGCTCCTCAAAAGAAGATGAACCAGATTTAAGAGGAAGGTTTGAAGTAGATTTTGCAGGTAATAGTAATTACAATAATTTTAACGGCTCTTCTGGTCTCCGTATCCGGCAATCTTGGGGTTCGGTGAACTATAAAAATTTAGGTTTAACGCTTCTATTCGGCATGACAGACGATTTGATTTTGCCGCTTGATCCTCCCGCTGTTCACCCAACCGCTTTCAATGGCGTTAGTAACGTAGGTTCACGTCGTCCGCAAATTCGTATAACTCAGGCTATTGGCCCAACAGAAGTGGCTGTTGCCGCAACACACGATCACTTGAGAGTTGCTGACAATGTTGCTTCTTCATCTCCTGCTTTGCAGGCCCGTGCAGGGTTGAAACTTCCGGCAAGCTGGGCAGGTGAAAAAGCAAATTGGGCATTAGGAGTTGGTTACTTATTTGCCAAAGATGAAGCAGCAAATGCCGACAACGATAAACGAAACCCAAGAGGTCCGGAAACTAGTTTGATAGGCATAGATTTATCGCTTCCTCTTCTTGTTAATTTAGCCCTTACCGGAGAATGGTTTATGGGTCAAAATCTCTCTCGCTATGGCAATGGAAGTTTGGGGCTCGATCATACCACTGAGAGCAATCCAGATAAAGTTAAAGCAGATGGTATAAAGTCTATGGGTTGGTGGTGTGCATTGTCTGCTAAGCTTCCTGCCAAAATTTCCGCCGCATCCGGCATTGGAATGGAAAATTTAGATGAAAGCACAGTTATACCCGGTTCTCGTAAAAACAATATGTTTGTATTTGCAAACCTAGGCTATAACTTTACTTCTGCGGCAGTGGTTACTTTTGAGTGGGTTACTCTTGCAACAGATTATGCAGATAGAATTGGCTTAGATGATAGTGGCTCAGTTCAAAACACAAAAGTTGATAGCGGAAACTTAAACCGTTATGAAGTGAATTTCAGATATAATTTTAGATAACTGAAAAATCAAATGCTGGCAGAGCACAGTTAGTTTTTAACTGGCACGCTTTTTGCAAGCATACCTTGCATGAATATACGTGCAAGAGATTTGATAGGTGTAGGCATAGCATCGCTGCTGCTTTTTCCTGTTGTTTTCTTTGCTGTGCTCTTGGTAACCGGCACGGCGAAGCTGGAAATTAATGGCTTAGACGAGGAAACCAGAAAAAGAATAGCAGGTTATTTAGAGCGGCATACCCCAGAACAAGAAGCTCAAGACTTGGAACAAAGCAAGCTTTTTGAGGCAAATCGCAATTTAGCAATAGAATTAGAGGAAAGACAGCGAGAATTAAGGGCTGAATCAGCCCGTTTAGAACTTTTGAAACTGGAAACAAGCCAAAAATTGGCAAAAATCAACGAAAATAGAGAAGAAATAAATAAAAGAGTGGGGGAGTCTCAAGCTCTTTCCGACCAGAAAATTGATGAATTGGCTCAGGTTTACGCTGCTATGAAACCAGTTGAAGCCGCTCCTATATTAATGAATTTAGACGATGATTCCATTGCTCGCATATTAAAAAGAGTTCCGGACTCTCGCTCGCAAGGTAAACTTTTGGCAGCGGTAGGTGCGTTAAACACCAAAAGAGCTGCTTCGGTCACAAGAATTTTAGGATGGAAGGAGAAAGGATTATGAACGCCGCCTCAATGCCCTCAACAATATCCTCAACGGTTGCTGCCGAAATTTTCGGTCCAGGCTCTTTTTTTGGCTCCTGCCAGGTTAGCTCCAGTAATTTTGAGGTGCTTTTTGATAATGTTTTGAAACAAAGCGATGCTGAATGGAAAAAAGAATCCGGAACCATTTTGCAAAGCGAAGGTTTGCTGGAAATAGAAAATTCAGATGAATTGTCAAATATTCTGCAAATTTTTATGCAGGGTAAAAGCGAAAGCGAAGTTATGCAGCAGCTTAAAGCAATTTTAGGCGATGAAGCCGGCGTAGAAGCCTTTGAGCGTATAGTTGCTTTGCTGGAAAAAGGCTCCCTATCGGTTCAAAAAGATATGGATAATTTGAGTTTGCTGGATTTTATAGACTTGAGCGAATCGCTTTTGGAAAGATTAGAGCTTGTCATTAAGCAAATTTCTTATGTGAACGAAGCATTGGTTATTAAGCAAAACATTCAAAATGAAGATCTTTTTGAAATGGAAAAATTTTTGAATCTGTTAAGCGATTTGCTAAAAATAGGCTTGA
>JAITFT010000014.1 GCA_031281155.1 Candidatus Fibrimonadaceae bacterium | reverse complement strand
ATCATATCGCTGCTGCCTCCCGAAGAAGAGCAAATGGAATGCCTCGCCGAAAGTTGCGCCGTAGTCGTGGGTAGGGCAATCGGTGCCGAATACGTAACTCAGGGCTTCGTGGGCAGGTTTCAAGGAATGCTCACCCTCACCATAGAGCTCTACGAATCCATGAGCGGCAACATGCTCGGCAGCTTCGTAACCGAAAGCGAAGACGCAAGGGGCTTATTGGGAACAATACGTGCGAGAGCACCAGGCCTGTTCGCGAGGATTCAACCTTCTTTGCCTGAACCTTCCCCAACCACTCCCCACTCCCTACTCCCTACTCCCCAAGAAACCCACTCCCCACTTCCTGCTACCCAAAAATCCCGCACTCCATTCTTCACCGCCCTCACCCTCGACATCCTCGGCGCTGCCGCCATTGGCTTCGGAGTCTATCAAAACTCAAACGTGAGCAAAATGCAAAGCGATTACAGGAACTTTGAGGCTCCAAAAAATGAAGCGGAATATCAGGAATTGCAAAGAAAAAAGGCCGATGAAATGAGCAAAATAAATAATGCAAAAACCATGCGGAACATTGCTTATGGGGTAGGCGGAGCCTTGCTTGCAACGGGGATAGCGGTGCATATTTGGTTTTGAGCAACTAAATCAGCAAGTATTTATTTTTCTATATTACCCTCAGTCCATGCAAATATCCATCTCCTCCCTAATGAGTACCAGTGGCGTTGCCTTCGGCACGAGCGGAGCTCGCGGCCTTGTTAGCGACATGACCAACGAAGTTTGCTATGCCTACACGCTTGGCTTTTTGCAACACACTTTGAAAAACAAAAACGCAAAAAAAGCAGTGGCCTTTGGTGGCGACCTGCGACCCAGCACTCCCCGCATAATAGCGGCGTGCATGGCGGCGGCAAAAAGCTTGGGCTTTGAGTGCGATTTTCAAGGCTTTTTGCCTAGCCCTGCCCTTGCCCTCTACAGCATAAAAAAAGGAATCCCAAGCATAATGGTAACAGGCAGCCACATACCCGATAACAGAAACGGCATAAAATTCTGCGACTACTACGGCGAAATAACAAAAGCAGATGAACAAGGGATTCGGGCGCAGAGCGTTGAGGCTTTGGGAGTGGGGAGTGAGGAATGGGGAGTGGGAACTTCAAACAACGAAGCTTTAGAAGAGTATAAAAAATATGTTTTGGGCTTGTTTCCTAAGAACGCTTTAGATGGCGTAAATATTGCTTTTTATCAACACTCTGCAGTTGGGCGAGATATTGCCGTTGAGATTTTGACAGAGCTTGGCGCTAAAGTTAAAGCGGTTGGGCGAAGCGAGAAATTTGTGCCTGTAGATACCGAGGCCATTCGCGCAGAAGACGTTGAGTTTGCGAAGGAAATTTGCGCTAGCGGAGAATTTTTCTGCATGGCGAGCACAGACGGCGATTCCGATCGCCCCCTGCTTTCCGATGAAAATGGGAATTGGCTCCGTGGCGACTCGCTTGGGATTTTGGCGGCAAAAGCCCTAGGTATCGAAGCGATTGCCATTCCTGTTAGTTGCAATACCGCTGCGGAAAAAAGCGTTTTTTTCAAAGAAGTTTTGCGAACAAAAATAGGAAGCCCCTTTGTTATTGAGGGAATGAAAGAATTGCAAAACAAATACAAGTCCGTTGCCGGCTTTGAAGCAAACGGCGGTTTTTTAACGCAAAATTTAACCACCAGAGATGCTCTAACCCCAATTATCGCTACTATTATAGAAAGCAAAAAACAAGGTCTGAAACTATCCGAGCTCTTGGCAAAACTGCCAGCCAGATATACAGCGAGCGGCTTAGTGCGCGAATTCCCGCCAGAATTAGCAGATAAAAAGCTAGCAGAATTGCAAGAAAGCAAAGGCAGTTTTTTCAAACCAATTTCCATAAATACCACAGATGGCTACAGAATGGAACTTGAAAACGGCGATATTATCCATTTGCGCAAAAGCGGAAACGCCCCGGAATTTCGTTGCTATATAGAAAGCAAAACCGAAGAACAGGCAATTTCATTATGCAATCATTGCATAAAAATTTTGGAAATTTGGAAAATAATGAATGATACAAGAGCATCGTGCGACGATGTTGGCGGTCATATTACATCCATGAATTTTGAAATGCTGCGTGAAAATTCAAATTTTAATGAGTTTGAAAATATTGGCAAAGAAATTTTACGAAACGGCGAAGCCGCTGCGTTTTTGCTTGCCGGCGGGCAAGGCTCAAGGCTTGGCTTTGATGGTCCAAAGGGGGCATTCAAGTTGCAGGCTCTTGGCAAATCTATTTTTCAAATACATGCAGAGCGCTTGCTTGAGTTGAAAAAACTTTACGGAAAAGACATTCCCTGGGTTATAATGACAAGCCCGCTGAACAACAAAGAAACATTGGATTTCTTTGAGCAGGAAAATTATTTTGGCTTAAACAAGGAAAAAATAAAATTTATTGAGCAAGGCACAATTTGCGCAGTCACTCCCAGTGGCGAACCCATTATGGAAAGCGAAGGGCGTTTAGCTCTTGTGCCAGATGGTAGCGGCGGTTGTTTCAGAGTGCTTTCTAGCAGCGGCACTTTGAAATGGCTAGAGGAACAGGGAATAAAAGTTGTCTTTATTTATGGTGTAGATAATATTTTAGCCAAGCCCTGCGACCCTCCTTTTATGGGTGCTTTCGCAAAATCCAAAATGGCGGCAGCATCAAAGGTTGTGAAGAAAAAGCACCCAGAAGAAAAAATGGGCGTATTTGTTTTGAAAAATAATTTGCCGGCCGTTATAGAGTACAGCGAAATTCCGCCCGAAAGAATGGCGGAGTTCGATGGCGGAAACATAGTCGCTCACCTGTTTACAATGGAATCTTTGAAAAAACTGGAAGCCGAGCCTCTGCCCTGGCACTTGGCTATAAAAAAAGTTTGCGGCGTAGAAGGCGCATTTAAATTTGAGCAGTTTATATTCGATGCTTTTCCAAAACTCGGCACCATGTTTTTAACGGGCGTTCTGCGCGAAGAAGAATTCGCTCCCATAAAGAATGCCAGCGGCGAAGATTCACCAGAAAGCGCAGTGAAGCTGTACCAACATTTGTTATAGCCATTGCTCTAATTTATTTAATAATTTCTACATTATATCCGTGTTCAGCGATATTTTAAACTTCAAGCTATTCGGCATAATAAATGTGCGTTTTTCAGATATTATAGATATTTTGCTTATATCTTTTATAGCCTATTGTTTCTTTTTGATTTTCAAGGGAACCCGCGCTGTTCAAATGTTTCTTGGAGTTGTTTCAGTTATAGTAGCATGGTATTTTGCGCAGTTATTCGATTTACGCGGCCTGGTTTGGTTAATAAGCAGCCTAGGTGCTCTTGGCGTGGTGGCTATAGTGATAGTGTTTCAGCCGGAAATTCGCGGAACGCTCACAAGAATAGGGCAAATGGCAAATGTTTTCAGCATTAAAACCGTATTTTTCAAGCAAAGCGGTTTAGATGAAATAACGGAAAAAATCGTAGATTCTGTTTTGGAGTTGCAAAAAAGAATGAGCGGAGCCTTGATAGTGCTGGAAAAACGAGTAGGCTTAAAAACCTATATGGATTCCGGCGAAATCATAAACGGCGCTTTTTCCAAAAAACTTTTATGCTCCATTTTTTGCTCCGAAACCCCATTGCACGACGGCGCAGTATTTATTTCAAGGGATAAAATTTTAGCAGCAGGTTGCGTGCTTCCAATGCCAACGGGTGCGGCAGCAGCCGAGCAATCCGGTGGAATGCGCCATAGAGCAGCAAAAGCCCTGGCTATGGAAACCGATGCCCTTATTATAGTTGTGTCTGAAGAAACTGGTTATATATCCATAGCCTATCGCAATAATTTTCGCACAAGGCAAAGCAAAAAAGAATTGGAAGAAGAAATAAAGCGTCACTGGAGGGAACTTTATGAAAACTGACAAAAATAACAAAAATAACAAGAGTGAAGAAGATGAAAAGAAAAAAGGCCGTCGTCGTTTTTGGCTATTGCTCCTCTTAATACTTCTGCTATTGCTTTTGTTTTCGCTTTTTCAATGGAAAATAAAAGAACGAAATAACAAGCTCGCCACCGAGCATAGACTGCGGCAGTTGGAATACGCAATAGAAGAAGCACAGCGCATAGCAGATTCGTTGGCAAAGCTAGATTCACTGTTTAAAGCAGATTCTATCAGGCTAATGGATTCACTGAGAATAGCAGATTCACTGGCAAGAGCAAGGGCGGATTCTTTGGCAAGAACAAGAGGAGATTTTTCGACGAAAGCAAGAGGAGATTCGCTGGCAAAAGCAGTTGCAGATTCATTGGCAAGGGCGAGAGCTAGAGCAGACTCATTGGCAAGAGCAAGAGACACCATTCCTCCCGTGCCTTCTATTCTGCCACCGGCAGGGCGTTATTTTAAACCTGTGAATTTGCGGGTTGAATGCGATAAGCCTAAGTGCGAAACTGAAATGTCCATTGGCGATTCGCTTAATGCTGTAAAGGGCAAAATTGAAAATTACAATAAAACAGGCAGGGTTTATTTCAGAGCCAGAGATTCTTTGGGCAAGCTTAGCCGCTGGGAGTTTGCAGATTACGATATGGCAAGCGATAATAATTGCGCAGAAAATTCGTTCCCGGTGCCTGTTAAGGGGAAAAGCGTTTGCGTTGATGTTTATGCGTACCCAAACAGAGCGGGCGAGAAGCCTCGCAACATGGTTAGCCACGAAGCCGCCGGCCGCCTTTGCGAACAGGCAGGCAAAAGGCTGTGCACCATAGAAGAATGGCAAACTGCCTGTAAAGGCAAGTCGAATTTGCGTTATCCTTATGGCAATGTTTATAACCAAAGAAAATGCGTAACCGATTTAAGAAACGCAAAGGAACCTAACCGCTCAGGCTTTGCCGAGCATTGCCGGAGCTGGTATGGCATGTACGATATGAGCGGCAACGTGTGGGAGTGGACAAGCACGCCTGCCCAGCGTGCTGGCTTGTTTTTGGTAGCAGGCGGCGCGTGGAATACGCAGAACGCAAGCTCTTGCAGCGAAACGAAATTCAGCTTTTACCCGCAAAACGAATATGCTTTTGTTGGGTTTAGGTGTTGCAAGTAATAATATTTTCTATCTTAGAGCTATGAAAAGTATTGCCGTTCTAGCCGCCATGCAACGAGAACTTGAATCCGTGTTAGAGCTATTTAGCTCTGTAAACCCAAAGAAAATCGAAATACATGGAATGCCCATATACGTTTTCATGTATAAAGAAACAGAATTAATTCTTGCTCTTTCGGGAGTTGGCAGGGCAAACACGGCCATGAATGCTGCTTTAATAGCTAGGGAGTTTAAGCCAAGCGAAATGATAAATGTAGGCACTGCTGGTGGCATGCAGCATAACCAAAAAATTTTAGATATAGTTATTCCGCGCGAAGTAGTGGCATTAGACGTTGACTTAACCGCTTTAGGTTGCGAGTACGGTCAAATTTTAGGTGATCCGAGGTCTTATTTTACCGATATAAAAATGCAAGAAAAACTAATTACTGCTGCAAAAGGCCTAACTACTGTGCATACTGGCTTGGTTGGTTCTTCTGAAACTTTTGTTTGCCGCCAGGAGCTTGTGCTTGAAATACACCGCCGTTTTTATGGCAAAGTATCATGCGTGGAAATGGAAGCTTTCTCTATAGGAGTGGTTTGCAGTCGTTTTGAAATACCCTTTGCCGTCATCCGCAGCTTATCCGACGTTCCAGCAAAAGGCGAAGGCAATGAAAACGATTTTAACGCATTTATGGGCACCGCCTCAAAAAACGCCGCGCAATTGCTTTACAAATATATTTTAGAATAAGGGCGCAATAATTCTGCTTTAGCAAAATGAGCCGAGTCATCTGCACTTTAACCAACCAGCCAATAAGCAAAATAACTGCCTCGCTGTTTTTCAAAATTGAAAAACATATTATAGATTCCGGCTTTGGCGAAGACAAAGATAGCTTTGAAGCAATAAAAAAACGCTTGCTCAAACCGCCTGTTTTGAAAGCAGAGGAATTTGCAGAAGAATGTATTTACGTTATTTTAGCAGGAGGATTTAGGCAAAAGGTCGCAAAGAAAAAATTTGGAGAAATAATGAATTATATAAATTGCGGCGGTTCTGTTTGCGAAAAAAATTTGCTACCTATTTTCGGCAATGTGAATAAAATAAAGGCGATAGTAAAAATTTGGAATAATAGCAAAAGTTTCCGAGACGAATTTTACACGTTAAAAACAGAAAGCGAGAAATTAAGTTATTTAGGTACTTTGCCGCATATCGGTGAAATAACCAAAAATCACTTGGCACGTAATTTAGGCATTAGCAATGTGAAATACGATGTATGGATTCAGCGGCTTGGCATTGCGCTTGGTAAATCGAATTTGCAAGCGGGCTTTCCTTTGAGCAAAGAGGTGAAAGTTCTCTGCGATAAAATGTTTGCGCAAATAGAAAAGGCTACGGGGTTGAATAAGGGTTATATAGATGTGGTTTTGTGGAAGGCGTGTCAGGAGAGGATTTTATCCATCAACCCCCACACACGGGCGTAGCGTTGCTATGCTCCAATACACACCGCTTTTCCAAAAAACAATTTCTATCTTCTACATCATTAGGGAATATTATTTTACCTACATTCCAATCGCCCTAATACAAAACCCTAAAATTTGGAGATCGCATTATGGGCAAAAAGGAAACTATAAGCGTGCAAGGAACGGACCGTCCCAAGTTATTAGTTTATGGCTAAGGACTTACAGTACAATTGAATACCTTCTGCGGTTTATCACCGCACCCCGCCAATGCCAGTACGGAAAACATTGATGCCTCCTAGAGAATGCTTGGGTCAAATAAATACCATCTCAATTCTTTGCCTTTCAAAATGCTGGGATCAGTTGTTCTTGTAAGAGTATAGGTTCTTTCGCCGTTTATATAATCGTATTTATCATTTTCATAGAGCATATTCCAGCCTTTTTTAAATTCAATGTCAGTTACAAATACAACATTCTGATTAGGAAAAAGATCCCAAGTATCTCTATATACTACGTCTTTTGAACTATAAACGTAAAAAGCGAAAAAAACATCATCGGGATTGTAGCCATTAAATAAAAGTAAACGCCCAATAGCTTCATCAGAATTATCATAGAGCATCAACTCAAAAAGCTTATGCTCTCCTTCTTCATTTAAGTATTCTTCTTTTGGAGTGTATAGCTCTAGGTTTACTTTTCCATTGGTTACCGTGCCAACTTCTACTATCATTTTATATTCATCTTCGTCCGCTTCTGTTTCTGAATAATCGCGAATAATACTTTTCAATACACCGCTTCCAGTATAAGGAACAAACTCTTCTTCCGATAGTTCAAAAATATACAATTGCGGACTTACATCCACAGCACCATTCACGTCTAGGTTGCTGCTCCCAGAGCTTGAAGAAGCACCAGCGTTACCAGAACTTGAGGAAGCGTTGTTATCTCCAGAGCTTGAGGAAGCGTTGATGCTTGGCTCATCGAGTGGGTCATTTGAGCAAGCGAAAAACGCGAAAGCTATGGCTACAAAAGCTATTGCCAATAAAAATTTATTGAATTTCATAAAATCTCCATGTGGTTCGGAAAGATAGAAATTTCCTATATTCCCAAAACAATGCGCATAAACCAATACATATCACAATGCGGAATAGCAAGCAGGCGAAAAGCCGAAGCTTTGGTTTTGGAAGGCAAAGTTTCCGTAAACGGCGTTGTGGTTAAAGAGCTATCACAGCAGGTTAGCGAAACAGATGTTGTTTTAATAGACGGCGAAAAAATTTCGCCTGTAAAACAGTACACAACAATAGCTTTTCACAAACCGCCCGGCGTTATATGCACGGCCGCTGATCCTCAAGGGCGAAAAACCATCTACGACTGTCTGCCAAGCGGCTTTTCAAGCCTAAAATATGTTGGCAGGCTGGATTTACAAAGCAGAGGCCTAGTTTTGCTTTCCGATGATGGCGACCTTGTTTACAAATTAACGCACCCAAAATACCAAATAGAAAGAAGTTACTTTGTTTGGACAAGCAGAAATCTCTCCCGCCGCGCCATTGAGAGTCTATTGAATGGCATAGATATAGGCGATGGCGAGATAGGGCAGGCAAAAGAGGTTTTTTTACACGATGGCTTTTTTGAGCTTGTGCTAACAGAAGGCAAAAACAGGGAAATTCGCAAAATGCTCCATGCTTTGCGCTATCACATCGAAGATTTAAAAAGGGTCAGCTTTGCAAATATCAAGCTTAGCGACCTTAGCGTTGGGAATTACAGAGAGATAACAGAGAACGAGCTAAAAGAACTCTACGGCCTCACACTCACTCATTTCAAATGAACCACAATCTAACCGATTACAGCTTCGCTTTCCCGCAAGAACTTATTGCGCAGGAAACTGCAGGCAAAGGGAAAACAAAAATTTTGCATTGCCAAAAAAACGGCGGAGATTTGCAAGTTTTGGAGAGCAGGCAAATAACAGCTTTATTTAATGCCGGCGATTGCATAGTTGTGAATAATACGCAGGTTATTCCGGCAAGGCTTTTTGGAAAAACGAAATATGGCGGCAAAGTGGAAATCTTTTTGCTCAAAGAATTGGAGCCTGCCGCAGACAACACCGCCAGGTGGCAAGCGTGGGTTCGTCCAGGTAAAGCGCTTGAAAATGGAAAGGAAGTTTTTATCTCAAAAATAAAATGCAAAAGCGATGGCCTCGCAGTAAATTTTTCCATTTCAAATGCGGAGTTTCATTCTTTTTTAGCAGAGCAAGGGCAGGTTCCTTTGCCGCCATATATAAAGAGAGATGCTTTGCAAAGCGATAAAAGCAGTTACCAAACAATTTTTGCAAAATACGCAGGGGCAGTTGCAGCCCCAACGGCAAGTTTGCATTTTAGCGAAAGCATGGTTGAAGAGCTCAAGTCAAAGGGCGTGCGTTTTGCAGAAATAACCTTGCATGTTGGGCCAGGAACCTTTGAGAATATAAAGGAAAGCGAAGATTTTCGCAAACATAAAATGCACAGCGAGGAATATGAGTTGAGCGAGGAAAATGCAAATATAATTAACGAATGCAAAAAAAATGGCGGCAGAATAATTTGCGTTGGCACAACAAGCACGCGGGTTTTAGAAACAGTAGCAAATACCCATGGCTACGTGAACGCAGGCAAAGGCATAACGAATATTTTTATTTATCCTGGCTTTGAATTTAAAATCACAAATGCCTTGCTGACAAATTTCCATTGGCCAAAATCCTCTTTGATTTTGCTGGTATCTGCATTTTATGGCAGAGAGAATACATTAAATGCCTACAAATACGCAGTTGAAAATAAAATGAAACTGTTCAGCTACGGAGATGGAATGTTAGTGTTATAACAATTCCAGCAACACCGCTTTTTGCACATGAAGGCGGTTTTCTGCTTCGTCGTAGCATAAGTTTACTTGCAGGTTGTCCATAACGCTATCGGTGATTTCTTCGCCTCGATTTGCCGGCAGGCAATGCGTTACTTTGCAGTGGCTCGGCGCAAGAGCGAGCAAATCGTCGTTTATTTGGAATGGCAAAAAGTGATTTTTCTTTGAGTCTTTTTGTTTTTCTTGCCCCATGCTAACCCACACATCGCCGTATAAAATATCTGCATCTTTAACGGCTTCTTTTGGGTTGTTGAAAACTCTATACTTGGCGTTATGCTTTTCGAATTCCGGTAAAAGAGAATTTACTTCTTCGCTTTTTTGCTCAAAGCCTTTGGGGCAGGCAAGGGTGAAATTCATGCCCAATTTTGCGCAAAGAGCCATTATGGAATTTGACACGTTATTGCCATCACCGATAAAGGCCACTGTTTTTCCTTTTAAATTTTTATTAAAATGCTCATAGCACGTTTGCCCCAAAGCCAATGCCTGGCATGGGTGATAGTCATCTGTTAGGGCGTTTACAACGGGAACGCTTCCGTGCTCGGCGAGCTGCTCCACCAGGCTCTGCTTAAAGCAACGCACCACAAGCCCGTCAACCCAGCGCGAAAGGCACCTGGCAACATCTTTAAGGCTTTCCCTTTTATCTAGCCCAATATTCTCTGGAGCCAGCATTACAGGCATTCCGCCAAGCTGGTACATCCCTACTTGAAAGGTGGTAATGGTTCTCAAAGAAGGCTTCTCAAAAAACATACCTATGGTTTTGCCTTTTAGCTGGCTGGAATATGTTCCATTTTTGACCTCGGTTTTCAGACGAATAGCCATTTCCATAACATTCAGAATGCGTTCAGCATCCCAATCACGCAGGCGAAGCAAATGTTTAGAAGAGTCCATGGCAAAATATAGTAATTTTCTACATTGTCCCCATGAATTGTCCAAACCTAGAAACAAATAAAGAGAGATGCCCCTGCCCCAGCACAGACTGCGGCAATCATGGTTTTTGTTGCGAGTGCGTTGCGAACCACAGGCAGAGAGGCGACTTGCCGCTCTGTTTGCGCAGCACTAGTCCGCGGCCTTGAAGTTGTAAATCTCTGCCAAGCGTTCAATTACCTCTGCTGTGTCGTTTATGAATTTCAGCAGGTAGTTGTACTTTTTATATGCCATCGGCGACTCGTCGAGGGTACTTTTTGTTATGCAGCTGCTCCACACATTGCTTTCTTCCATTCGCCTCTTATACTCTTCCAAAGCAAGCTCTTTGTATGCGCGGTTCCTGCTGAGTAGCCTGCCCGCGCCATGTGGCGCAGAATAATTCCACTCCGGGTTTCCCTTGCCTTTGCAAAGCAAAATGCCATCTGCCATATTTATTGGAATTAAGCACAATTCACCTTTTTGCGCAGATATAGCCCCCTTTCTTATTATGCGATTTTCAATATCAATATAGTTATGCACGGTTTCTATAAATTTCTCATTATCGAACTGCACTTCAAAATAACGCAGCAATTCGCAAAGCATTTTCACCCTGTTAAACTCTGCATATCTCTGCGCAAGTGTCATTGCATAAATATAATCATGATATAACTCGCCCGATAAATAACCGCTTTTGCCCACTCTCCTTTGAAAATGCTCCGCTATCTTCAGCCCAAAATTTCTGCTACCCGAATGTATTGAAATAAATACCTCGCCGCTCTTGCTCTTATTAAGCGCAATAAAATGATTGCCACCCCCCAAGGTTCCTATGGACTGCTCAACATAGTACTTTGAGCGAAAATCCAAACTCAATTTTTTGCAAAGCTCTCTTATTTCTTCAATAAAAATATGCATAGAGCTCTTTGTAATATTTGCATAAAAATCCTTGCAACGATCTTCGTCAAATTTTCTGTGAATATTCGAGCCTGCCGGAATGCTTCTGCGAACCTGCTTGTCAAATTTTTTAAAATCAATGTCTTCCAGGAAACCAACAGAGTGCGAAGCCACTCCGCAGCCAATATCCACACCGATATAATTTGGCACCGCCCAATCGCTGTTCATTGTAGAGGTAAAGCCTATGCAAATATTTCTCCCATAATGGCAATCTGGCATAATCCTGATTTTTTCATTAGCCAAAAATTCCTTATCGCAAATCTCTTTAATTTGCTCTTCGCAAGCTTCTTCAACGTCGCTTGCGTAAACTATGGCGGTGGCATGGGAGCCTGTGATGGAGTAGGGCATTGTTAATGGGATAATGTAGAAAATAACCTGAAAAAAATCTATATTTGCCAATAATGGTATTTTTCTTTGTTGGAGTCGCAGGCGTTGGCATGAGCGCATTGGCTCAGTTTTTAGCCGGGAAAGGCGTTGAGGTTTCCGGTTCGGATAGGCGGTTTGGAAATAGCGAGAGTGAGAAAATAAAAAAGCAATTGCAAGAAGCGGGCGTGAAATGCTTTTTGCAAGATGGAAGCGGAGTGAATGAAGATTTAAGCGCTATTGTTGTTAGCACAGCAATAGAAGCCGGAAATAAAGATACAGAAGCTGCACAGAGATTAAATATTCCAATTATGCATCGTAGCGAGCTGCTCGCAAAAATTACCGATGAAAACCAAACTATAGCCGTTAGCGGAACAAGCGGAAAAAGCACGGTAACAGGTTTAATTTGGCATATATTAAATGAACGCAAAAAAGAGCCAAGCCTTTTAAGCGGCGCTGGTTTGAGCGTTTTGGAAGAGCAAGGCAAAATTGGAAACGCAGTGGCAGGCAATGGTTGGCTAGTTGCCGAAGCAGATGAAAGTGATGGAACCTTGGTTAGGTACAGCCCGAAAATAGGCATTGTTCTGAACATAGACAAAGACCACAAAGAATTACCCGAACTAGAAAAGCTTTTCGCAGAATTTGCCGCAAATGTTCGCAAAGCCAACGGAACCTTAATTGCAAACGGTTCGCATCCCCTCGCTACAAAATTGGCAGATTCCCAAACCATATTATTCGGCTGGGGCGAAAATTTCTCAGTAAAAGGAATAGACTACAAAGCAAAAGGAACTGCATCTGAATTTAAAATTTCTTTCAACGAAGAAACAGAGCTTTTTTACTTGCCCATGCCCGGTAAACACAACGCAGAAAATGCCCTTGCCGCAGTAGCGGCTTGCAAAATTGCGGGCTTATCTTTAAAGGAGTGTGCAAATGCCTTGAAAACTTGGAAAGGCATACACCGCAGAAGCCAAATTTACGAAGGCAAAAACGGCATAATTTTAGTAGATGACTACGCTCACAACCCAGCAAAAATTGCCGCAAGCATTCGCTCTTGCCAAGACTTTGCTAAAGGAAAGCTATTTGCCTGGTTTCAGCCTCACGGCTTTGCCCCAACAAAATTTTTAAAAAACGACTTTGTAGAAGAAATTTCCAAAGCGCTGCGCCCCAGCGATGAAATATGGTTTAGCTCAATATACTACGCAGGCGGCACCGCCGATCGCAGTTTCGACTCCAATGTTTTATCAGAAGAGATCTCAAAAAAGGGCGGCAATGCAAACTTTATCTCAAACAGGGAAGAATGCCTAAAAAAAATAACAAGCCTAGCAAAGCCAGGCGATGTTATTTTGCTAATGGGAGCAAGAGATCCAAGCCTAGCAGAATTTGCGAAAAGCGTTTTCGATACGCAAGGAGCTGGAGAGTACCAAGGATTCTGAAAAGCGGAAGGTGTCGTTGTTTTAAAGGATTTTCAAGATTATCTTGTCTAGCCAAAGCAGCCCGCTTGTTTTTAGTTGGAGGCGGCCTTCATTTATTGTTAGCCATTGCTTTTTTATGAAAGGCTCTGCCTTTTCTAGGCTGAATTTTTTGCCAAATTCATGTTCATAACCGCTAAGAGACAAGCCTTCCCGTGTTCTTAAAGCTAGCCACACAGCCTCAATTTCCCTGCCCTTTTCGCTGGGAATATCTTGCGTTAAACCGCTTTTTGGGCAACCGTTCTTAACCCACCTCGCCCAGGGCAAGTAGTTGCGCGGGGTGGAATACCTAATGCCTTGCAGATAGCTGTGAGCAGAGGGGCCTGCTCCCATATAAGGCTTTCTTTGCCAGTAAACCGAGTTATGCTTGCTCTCGTGGCCAGGCTTGGCAAAATTTGAAATTTCATAGCGTTCCATGCCTGCCGATTCCAAAATTTCCGCAGCGCACAAATACATTTCCGGGTATAAATCTTCTGGGGGAGACAGTATCTTTTTTTTGCGGATCTGTTGTTGCAAGGAGCTGTGATTTTCAAGAGTCATCCCGTAAAAACTAATGTGCTTTGCTCCCAGGCTAACAAAGCTTTTAACATCGCTCAAAAAGTCTTCAGTGCTTTGATTTGGCAGGCAAAACATTAAATCTGCGCTACCTGTGCTAAACGCATGGTTTAATTTATCAAAAGCCGCCAAAGCGGTTTTCGCCGAATGCCGCCGCCCAAGCATTTTCAGCAAGCTATCGTTTAGGCTCTGCACTCCCAAGCTAAAACGGTTTATTCCAAAATCCAAAGCAAGCTGTATTTTTTCGTCATTCACCTCTTCGGGATTCCATTCCATTGAATACTCTTTTAGCTCATCAATTTTCAAATCTTGCTTCTGTAAACCAACTAATAAGCATCGCAAATTTTTAATGCTTAGAGCAGAAGGTGAACCGCCACCCAAATACACCGTTTCAAGATTCTTCAAGCCTTCTCTCAACTCAAGCTCCCGCAAAACCAAACCTACATACTCTTCATGCAAGCGTTCAGGCGCAGCAATCGCAGAAAAATCGCAATAATCGCAAATAGAAACGCAAAAAGGGATATGCATGTAGAGGGAAGACATGAGGGTAATGTAGATTTTTGCATTTCGCATCGCATAATCGGGAGAAAAAAATTCTATCTTATCTTTTTAGGAAAGCGTAAATGTCTAAGAAATTTGACATATTCATTTCATATCGCCGCAAAGGCGGGTTTGATTCTGCTAAATTGCTTTACGACAGGTTAAGGCTAGACGGATATTCTGTTTCTTTTGATATGGATACTTTAGAAAGGGGAGATTTTGATAGCGAGCTGGAAAGCAGGGTAAAAAAATGCCGAGATTTTTTGGTTGTGCTTAATCCTGGTATTTTTGATAGATTTTATGAGCCGGAATGCAACTTGAAAGATGATTGGGTTCGGCGAGAAATAGCTTGCGCCATTGCTGAAAAGAAAAATATTGTTCCGGTTATTCTCGATGGCTTCCAATGGCCCGAAAGCCCGCTGCCGCCAGATGTTAAAGACTTAGCTAGAAAGAATGGCATAGATTTTAATCCAAAATATTTTGAAGCCATGTATGCCACTCTAAAACTAAAATTTTTAATTTCAAAACCAAGCCTGGCAACCAGGCATAAAACTAAAATCATTTTCCTTTTCGTAGTAGCGTTCCTCGCAGCTGGAGCTTATTTGTATTTTGAAATAAACAAAACGAACCAACAAAAAATACTCGAAATTCAATTGGAAAAACAAAAAACCGATTCCATTCTTCGTTATCAAGACTCAATTATACATTACAGAGATTCAATGGCAAGCGTGCAAAGAGAGCAAAGCAAGCTAGACTCTATAAAACAAGCTCAAAGCCCTAAGGTTCCAGCTTCAACTCCAACTTCAACTCCAGCCCCAACCCCAGCTCCAGTTTCAGCTCCGGTTTCAACTCCAGCTAAAAAACGAGCTGAAAAAACTGAGGGTAAAACCTTGCATTGGGCAGGCCCTAAAGATGTGATTGGCACGGTAATGTATGAAAAACTGATTCCAGCCGGAGTTTTAAGAACGCCTTGCTCAGGCAACGGCGTAAACATAAGCACCAACAGGCCTGCCTGTAAGGAAGTTAACAACCAAATAATGTGTTCCTATTTGCCAACATTAACTTTGACCGATTGCAAGGGTAAATTGCTGGGCGCATTAAAAATCACCACGGAATTTATAGGTATGCAGGAAAACGAAGCGGCAGCAAAAAAAGAACTGGCAGATGACTTGCGTAGCGCAAATTTCAGCAGCATAACTTCCAGCATAGAAGAGTACAAAAAATAAAGCCGAACCTCGCTCAAGTGTATAAAAAGTGTATAAAAAGCCTCAAAAGTAGCTAAAAATGGCTAAGAAAGCAAGTTTTCCTCAAATTTTCCCTTGACAAAAGCCCTCAAAATTACTAAATTTTATAACCCAGTGTATTTTGAGGATATTCATGAAAACCCCAGTTGTAAATCCAAATACCATAGAGCGTAAATGGAAATTAGTAGATGCCGAAGGCAAGCCGCTTGGCCGCGTGGCAAGCAAGGTTGCTCAGTTGCTAATGGGCAAGCATAAACCAGCCTATGCCCCAAATATAGACGTAGGCGATTTTGTCGTAGTAGTAAATGCTGCAAAAGTCGCTTTAACTGGCAAAAAAGCCGAAACAAAACAGTATTTTCACCATACTGGCCACATAGGCGGCGAACGCTGGGTTACATTCAAGCAATATTTAAACCGCAAACCAGAGTATCCAATGGAGCATGCCATTTGGGGAATGCTTCCTCACGGGGCTTTGGGGCATAAAATGTTTAAAAAATTAAAAGTATATGCCGGTGCCGAGCACAAAGAAGGCGATAAAAATCTTGAACCTGTGAGCATTTAAAAAGGATTGAATTATGGCAACTGCAACAGCAAAAACTTCTGCAAAAGAAAAGGCTCCTGCTAAAGAAAAGGCGCAGGCAAAAATTTACCGCGGCACGGGTCGCCGCAAAAGCGCTGTGGCGAGCGTTATCATAAAAGAGGGTAACGGAAAACGTACCGTAAACGGTCGCGATTTCAAGGATTATTTCCATTCCGATGTGCAAGACATGGTGGCAAATCTTCCGTTCTCAGTTTTAGGCAACGCCGAAAAATGGGACGTTATTGTGAACGCAAACGGAGGCGGCATTGCTGGCCAAATGGGTGCAGTTCGCTTGGGCATAGCCCGCGCTCTCGTTGAGCAAGATGCCACCGTTAAACCCGCTCTTCGCCACGCGAACCTCCTTACTCGCGATGCCAGAGTTGTGGAGCGTAAGAAATACGGCCGCAAAAAAGCGCGTAAGCGCTTCCAGTTCTCTAAGCGTTAATACTTTATTTTTTGCAAGCGATCTCCTAACTTCGACAATGCGGCACCCAAAATGACTTTCAGCAAACGAAGCGAGCTTGGGCTCGTGGCTTTTGTTTTATAGAAAATCACACGAATTCTAAATAGTTTTCTTTATTTATCTCGTTGAATTCTATTTGCTTATAAGCATTGGCAAATGCTATGGGTAATTTTGATTTTTGCGGTTTCCATTTTATTTCAAAAGCACGAATTTCTCCAGATTCTCCTGACTCCTCAAGCAAATCTATTTCTTGTTTGTCGTAAGTACGCCAAAAATAAAAATTCTTTGCAAAGCATGAATTCCAGCAATCTTTAAGCCGCTCGGCAACTATATAGCTTTCCCATAATGCGCCAATATCAGTTTTCAAAACAGATTTGAAATTGCCTATAAGCGCATTTCTAATGCCAGTATCATAAAAATACCACTTGCCTGCCTTAACTATCTCTTTCCTCAAATTTCTGGAATATGCGCCTAAGCGAAATAGAACAAAAGATTTAGAAAGCAAATCCAAATATTTTTCAACAGTATTTTTGCTCATTCCAAGCTGCTTGCCAAGCTCATCCAGCGAAACTTCGTTTCCTAGTTGGAAAGCTATTAAACGCAGTAAATCCCGTATTTTAGAAGCATTTTTTAAACCGTCAATAGACAAAATATCTCTTAGCAAATAAGCTTGAACTATTTCCCTTAAATAATCCGCTTTTTCGTTTAAATTTTTCATAATTACAACTTCGGGATAAGCACCATATACAAGCCTTTCTTCCAGATTTTGCCGAGTTTCAAGAGCGGTTTCCATTGCTGAAATTTCTTTTTGCGAAAAAGGCGCAAGCCTGAAGATTTTGCTTCTGCCAACTAAAGGTTCGCCTGTTTGGTTTTGTAAATCAAAAGAAGAAGAGCCAGAAGCGAGTACGCAAACAGAAGGTATTTCATCTAAAATAAGCTTTATTTTTAAACCTATATCAGGAATATTTTGTGCTTCGTCAATAGCCAAGAGGTTAATGCCGTTGAGCAAGCGGCGATAATTCGCAATGGAGCGGTTTTCCAGCAGCTTTTGCGCATCGTAGTCATCTCCATTTAAAAAAAGAACCTGAGATTTCCATTGCTTTATTATTTGCCGCATAATTACCGTTTTGCCTGTTCGCCTTGCGCCAAAAATCAAAGCGGCTTTCTGAGGCTTCAAGCTCTCCATTATTTTTTGCTCCAATAAGCGAGGAATATTGTCCATAAAGACAAATATACAAAAATTGTCACTTGAGTGACAAAATTTATGTAAAAATTGTCACTCAAGTGACAAAATTGAAGGTTTAGGGACTGCGCAATGCCAATCAGCGGTGCGGAATAAGTTTATATAATTTATCGCCTCTGCGTACAAACTCCTTAACCGGCATTGAAAAAAGGCTTGATTTTTGAACTTTAGGGATGGGACCTTGGTCTTCCCTTAGCTCTTCGGCTTTTTGCTCTATCACGCCTGTAGTGGGGCCTATTATCAGCACGTCTTCGCCGGTGAAAAGCTCTTCGCCAGATTCAAAAAGTATTTCTGCTACTTTTATTTTTGAAAAATAATTTGTGACCTTGCCTATATAAACCTTTATTCTGGTGGCTTTGCTTCCATGAACATCAGATAATTCGCCGACCTTTGCCCCTAGGTAATAACCATCCCAAAAACCTCTGTTGAAAACAGCGGCTAGTTTTTCTTTTAAGCCTTTTGTTATTTCTTCGCTAAAGGTTCCGTTGAAATAGGCGTTTACAGCCTGCTTGTAACATTCAACTGATGTTTTAACATATTCAGGAGCGCGCGCTCTGCCTTCTATTTTAAGTACGCTAACACCAGCTTCTATAATTTTATCTATAAATTCAATTGTGCATAAATCTTTCGGAGACATTATATATTTATTATCCACAATTAATTCTTCATTTGTTTCCAAATCACGCGCAAGGTAACTGCGGCGGCAAACCTGGAAACATTCGCCTCGGTTGGCGGAGTGCTTGTAGTTGTGCAGACTTAGGTAGCATTTACCGGAAACTGCCATGCATAGCGCTCCGTGACAGAAAATTTCAATTTTCACCAAATTTCCCGAAGGTCCTTTTATTTGTTTTTTTTCTATTTCCTTAATTATATCTGCAATTTGAGAAATACTTAGCTCCCTTGCCAAAACCATTACATCGCAAAAAGCGGAAAAAAACTCCACAGCTTCTATATTTGAAATATTCAACTGCGTTGAAGCATGCAGCTCTACGCCTTTTTTACGAGCATAATTCAGCACCGCCATATCCGAAGCTATTATCGCATCAACTCCATTCTCAGCAGCCGCATCAACTATCCGCTGCATTTGCTCCATTTCAGAATCGTAAATAACGGTATTCAGCGTTAAGTAAGATTTTACATTTCTCTCTTTGCAAATACCAACTATTTTCGCCAAATCTTCCAAGCTAAAATTATTAGAATTTCTAGCTCTCATATTCAGATTTTCAATGCCAAAATAAACCGAGTCTGCCCCAGCGCTTACCGCCGCCATAAGCGACTCATAAGAGCCTGCGGGTGCCATTATCGAAGGTTCGTTATGTTTCACAGGGGTAAAATTAGAAAACTAGAAAAACCGTTAAACTATGGAAGTATAGAGCGGGCGCTTTCTGCACAATTCCAAAATGCTTTCTCTTATGCTTTTAAGCTTTGCTTCATCGCCGTGATTTTCAATAGCTTGCGCAATGGCTTGCGCAACAGCGCGTGAATCGGCAGTGTCGAAAGCTCTGGTT
The DNA here is from genome assembly GCA_031281155.1 of Candidatus Fibrimonadaceae bacterium. GTDB lineage: Bacteria > Fibrobacterota > Fibrobacteria > Fibrobacterales > Fibrobacteraceae > Fibrimonas. Next base: position 6,401 of record JAITFT010000014.1, on the reverse strand, counting down.
GTTATAGCCGCTGTTCCGAGCCGCACTCCAGAAGGATCCATTGGTTTGCGTGAATCAAAAGGAATTGTGGAGCGGCTGGTGGAAATGCCTGCTATGTCTAAAATTCGCTCTGCTTCCTTGCCGGAAATTCCTTTGCTGGTAACATCAACCACCATAAGATGATTATCGGTTCCGCCCGAAATTATCCTAAAGCCTGCAGCCATAAGTTCAGCCGCCATTGCTTGAGCATTTTCAATCACGGCTTTTGCGTAAACCTGAAACTCAGGCTGCAATGCCTCGCCAAAAGCCACCGCTTTTGCCGCCGTTGCGTGATCGTGCGGACCGCCTTGCATACCGGGGAACACGGCCCTGTCTATTGCTTTCGCAAAAGGTTCTTTGCACATTATTACTGCGCCGCGCGGGCCTCTCAAAGTTTTGTGCGTTGTTGTACTGGTAATATCAAAATAAGGAATGGGGCTTTCTATTGCCTTGCCCGCTATTAAACCCGCTATGTGGGCTATATCTGCGAATGTAATAGCACCTATTTCATCTGCAATTTCTTTAAATTTTTTCCAATCTAAATTTCTACTATATGCTGAAAACCCCGCTAAAATCATTTTCGGTTTTTCACGCAACGCTATTTCTCTTACTTTCTCCATATCTATTATGCCGCTTTCTCTATCAACCTGATATTGCGTAAAATTATAAAGCATGCCGGAGAAATTCACTGGGTGCCCGTGGGATAAATGCCCGCCATGATCGAGCTGCAGGCCTAGAACCTTATCGCCTGGCTTTATGGTTGCAAAAAAAACAGCGGCATTTGCGGGGCTACCCGAAAGAGGCTGAACATTTACATGCTCGCAACCGAAAAGTTCTTTGCATCTCTCAATAGCCAGGGCCTCTACCTCATCTATAATCTCGTTGCCGCCGTAGTAGCGTTTGCCAACATAGCCTTCGCTATACTTGTTGGTAAGGCAACTGCCCATGGCTTCCATAACCGCCTTTGAAACATAATTTTCAGAAGCTATAAGTTCTATGCCGTCTTCTTGGCGGGCTGTCTCTTTGTTTATGAGTTCGTAAACAAGGGAATCTATTTGAGAAAGTGTTTTCATGGAGGAAAGATAGAAAAAAATATCCTCTACAAGCAAAAAGCTGCGTATAGCGGCACGGTTTTTATGTTGTTCTCAAAACCAAAGTTTTTTGTGCTTAACTTTATTGCATATTCAGGCTTAAATTTCTGCATATAAACCGATAATTTTTTGGATTTCGTATTATCGGAACTCTTTACCTCCACAGGGATTATGTATTCGTTTCGCCGAATTACAAAATCCATTTCAGCCTCTCTTTCCGACTCCCAATAATAAGCCTCCAAACCATTTGCTCTTAAATGAAACTCAACAAAATTTTCAACCAAGCCACCTTTAAAATCGTCAAGCTCATGAGTATCATAAAGAATATTTTCCGGCATAATGTTTTTCTTTGCGCATAAAAGCCCTATATCGGAAACATAAATTTTAAAAGCGTCGCTTTTGTAATTTTCAAGCGGTTCCATAATATTATCTACTTTAAAAACAACAGAAGCCATGCCCGATAAATTTAGCCATTCAATAGCATTTTCAAATTCACTTGCTCTTACCTCTTTTTTAATCTGCTTATATTGAAATTTAGTTTTGCTTTTTGAAAGCTGCACTGCTATATTATTGTAAGCAAGGCGAGTTTTTTGGATTTCGTTATCTAAGTTGTATTTGCTCATGTCATTTAAATAAGCAGTTAAAATTGACTTTTGCAAGTGCCTGATTAAAATCAGATTTTTTGTTCCTATGTACTTTTCCACGCATTCAGGCATTCCGCCAATCATCAAATATTTTCGGTAATATTCCATAGCTATTTTGTGCAGTAAAGGGGGCATGACCGTATTACTTTCAAAAGATTTTTTTATTGCTTCAGCCAAGTCTTGCTCTCCGTGAGCTAATAAAAATTCCTCCATGTCCATAGGGTACATTGTTTTTATATCCACTTTGCTAACAGGAAAAGAGAAGTCTTTTTTATTAAGCGCTACACCCAGCAAACTGCTTGCTACAATTATATGTGCATTTGGCATTTTTTCGCAAAAACATTTCAGAGATGCTAAAGCTTCTTCGCAAACCTGAATTTCATCAAAAAACACAAGAGTATTCGACGGCACAATGGCTTGATGCGAAATGCGAGATAGCAAGCCAGGCTCTGTTTCAAAATTGAAATGCACTACATTTTCATAATTTGCCCTGCCAAATTCCAAAACGGAATAAGTTTTCCCCACCTGCCTGGCTCCCTGCAAAATCAAGGGCTTGCGATTCGGGGAATACTTCCATTCAATCAGGAAATTCTGAATTTTTCTATACATATATTGCCATCTGTTCCATACTCATAATATAGAAACAGTTTTTCTATATTAACCCCATGTTTGAAAAGAAAATTTTATGCATAGGAGCGGGGTATGTTGGTGGCCCCACAATGGCAGTAATTGCGAAAAAGTGTCCGCAATACCAAATTAAGGTGGTTGACATAAACGCAGCGCGCATAGACGCATGGAATGGCGATAACCTGCCGATTTACGAACCAGGATTAAAAGAAATTGTAGAAAGCGTTAGAGGCAAAAACCTGTTTTTCGGGACAGATATCGATGCAAGCATAAAAGAAGCAGATATAATTTTTGTTAGCGTGAATACCCCAACCAAAACCTTTGGTTTTGGAGCCGGCAAGGCAAGCGATTTGCAATACATTGAAAAAACAGCGAGAAATATTTTAGCGGCAAGCGATAAAGGGAAAATAGTTGTAGAAAAAAGCACCCTGCCTGTGCGCACTGCAGAATCAATGGAACGTATTCTCAACGGCGGCGATAAAGGAATGAAATTTCAAATTGTCAGCAACCCGGAATTTTTAGCAGAAGGAACCGCCATAGCAGACTTGGAAAATCCAGACAGAGTTTTAATCGGCGGGCACCAAAGCAAAGAGGGCTTGGCGGCTATAGAAGAAATTTCAAAAATTTATGAAAATTGGGTTCCAAAAGAAAGAATTATTACCACAAACTTGTGGAGTTCAGAGCTTTCAAAATTAACAGCAAATGCATTTTTAGCGCAAAGAGTTTCAAGCATAAACAGCATAAGCGCGCTCTGCGAAAAAACAGGCGCAAATGTCGATGAAATCGCAAATGCCATTGGCAAAGATTCCCGCATTGGAGCAAAATTTCTCAAAGCGTCCATTGGTTTTGGTGGCTCGTGCTTTAAAAAAGATATTTTGAATTTGGTTTATTTATGCGAACATTACGGCTTGCCGGAGGTAGCGGAATATTGGGAGAATGTTGTTAAAATAAACGAATGGCAAACAACCCGTTCCGTTAAAAGAATTTTGCGCTCCATGTTCAATACAATAGCAAATAAAAAAATCGCCGTCTTTGGCTTTGCCTTCAAAGCAGATACCAACGATACCCGCGAAAGCCCCGCTCACCTAGCTGTTAGAGAGCTCCTAGACGAACACGCAATCCCCACTATCACCGATTACAAAGCCCTGCCCGATGCTAAACGCGATTTAAGCGATGTTTTGGATAAAGTGCAATTTACAGAAGACCCCTACGAAGCCGCAAAAGATTCTCACGCCATTTTGCTCTGCACCGAATGGAAGCAATATGCCGCTTTAGATTGGCAGCGCATTTACAATTCCATGAGCAAACCCGCTTTGGTTTTTGATGGTCGCAATATTTTAAACGGCGAAGAACTCAGAAAAATAGGCTTTGAATTTATGAGCATTGGCAAGGCGTAAATATGTTGCAAGAATTAGAACTTCCGTTGCCGAATGATTTTCACATTCATTTAAGGCAGGGCGAGGCTTTGGTGAATTATGCAAAGAGCGCAGGCGAGCAATTCGGTTTGGTTATGGCAATGCCCAATACAGAACCGGCCATAGATTCGCCGGAGTTGGTAAAAAAATACAAAGAAGAAATTTTAGCAGCCGCTCCAAATTTGCAAGTTTTGCTTACGTTCAAGCTAAATAAGAACTACACCGAGCAAGAACTCCTCGCAATGCAAAAAAACGGTGCAGTAGCCGCAAAATACTATCCTTTTGGCGTTACCACAAATAGCCAAGACGGCGTTTCAAAAATAGAAGACATATATCCAACAATAGCCTTGCTGGAAAAACTAGATTTGGTTTTGAGCCTGCATGGCGAAGAACCTGGCGTTTTTTGCCTAGACAAAGAAAAGGACTTTCTAAAACACCTTGAAAAACTAAGCAAAACTTTCCCAAAACTCCGCATTGTTTTGGAGCATGTGTCTTGCGTGGAGGCTGTTGAGTGCGTAAAGAGCTTGCCAGAAAACATTGCCGCAACCATAACCGTTCATCATTTGATTTTAACTCTAGATGATATTATTGGGGATTCATTGCGCCCGCAAAATTTTTGCAAGCCGCTTCCAAAGCTACCCAAAGACAGAGATGCCGTTCGGGCAGCAGCTTTCAGCGGAAACAAAAAATTCTTTTTTGGAAGCGATAGCGCACCGCACGCTTTGGAAAAAAAACAAAGCTTATCTGGCGCAGCAGGCGTTTATTCGGCACCCGTGGCGGTTCCCATTTTAATAGAAGAGTTTGAAAAAGAAAATAAGCTGAATTTGTTGGCAGACTTTGTTTCCAACTTCGGAGCAGATTTCTACAAAATTCCTCGCCAAACCAAAAAGGCTACTTATGTAAAAAAAGAATGGCAGGTTCCAAAAACCATAGACGGCGCAGTGCCGCTACGAGCCGGCGAAACTTTGAAGTGGAGCTAATGCACTACTCGAAGGCCTCTGCTAGAGGCTCGTGATTTCCTCTAGTAAACGCTGATTTAGTCGCTGCGAGGACTGTTTTTTTCATGCGGCGTTTCTCCGTTTTTCTACATTATCGGTTATGATTTTTTCAAGGTTTGGTGAAAAACTGTGAATAGGTGCAATTTTTATAAATATAATGGATACATAATTACGCCAGTGATTTACTAATGACTAAGAAAAAAAATTTTATTAGCATTTTTGCAATTATAGTGTTTCTGGCTTCATACATAGGAATACATATTTATATTATTGAAAACGCCGAATACGATGGGCTTTTTTATGACGAAGCTAGCAGTTTTTTTGATGATTTTATTACTTTTGGGCGTGCGAATTATGGTGGATTTGATGAAACACGCAGTAGCTCTATTCCAGAAAAATCCTGCTACTTAGAAATGCTAGATGATCTTTATGGAAAAGAGAAATGTACTTATGCCGAAAATGTTAAAAAAATAACTCTTTATTCGAATAATGGAGAGCGAGACTCTAGTTGGCAAATAGAAGCTAACGTTTCTTTTTCCGAGGCGGGCGATACTATTCACATTAACTCTTATTATCAAGAAGAAATGTATGAGCAAAAAATTATGATATATAACGGTAATTTGCTTGAAAAAGAGGTTGTTTATAATATAAATAAAAAATGGCATTACGGAAGGGATTATTATTATGATGAAGAAGAGTTGATTAAAATAATTGATTGGGATAGTTCTTTCGTTGATACCGAAGCACCAATAGATTATCGAATAGAATCTTATACAAAAGATTTGAAACGCAAAGAGCATAAGCAAATAGTACATGGATATTTGGGCCTACATTCAATCGTAAGTCATCCACTTATTTTAGTTCATCCGATAGAATTTATGACTCATCCGATGGAATATTATACTAAAAAAAGAGAGCAACCGAAATTTTATGAACAACTAAGACCTTATGAAATGCGGTGGGTATGGAGTTATGATGATACAGATCGGTTAATTGAAAAAAATCTGAAAAATTCATCTATGATTCTAATCAAGTAAAGAAAGTGATTTCTTCACCGCGAAGATTTGCATATTTCTATGACGGCAATTCATTAGCTAGAGTTGATACTTTTGGAAAAAAAGGCAAGCGCGTTGGTACTTTGAGATTTAAAGATGGTAAAACAAAAAACAATGGAGTTACAAATCATCAAAATTAAATTTGCGAGAAAAAAGTTTTTATGATGATAAAAATCGACTTAAACAAATTGTTGCTAATGCACATAATTATAGCTATATGCTCAAAGAAGATAAAATAATTTCATTTGATACTCTTTCTAATGTTGTATCAGACAGTTTATTTAGCATGGCAAGATTTTTTCTCTTAAGAAAACCTCTTTCTATTGATGTAAAAAAGAAAAATTATACCTCAGAAGGGAAGCTGGAAAGAATTGAGCATACAATAAAACATTTTGAACAAAAAATACCATTAATTGGCTTTGGCTTTACTGCCTCAGTAGATGCGGAAGAACGTTTCACATACGATATTGAATATGACAGCATAGGCAATCCCAATAGAATTATAAGAAAGCATTTTAAAAATGACTCGTTGAATAGGCATACAGAATTTAAG
>JAITFT010000186.1 GCA_031281155.1 Candidatus Fibrimonadaceae bacterium | reverse complement strand
TTCCCTTGCGACCTGCTAAAGCAATTTGCCTACGACAAAGAGCAAGGCGACAATGGCAAACGCATTGAGCAATGCAAAAAATGGGCGGGTTAATCCACCGCCAAGCAGAAAGAGATTTTTCTATATTAAAGACATGAATACACTTTTAGATACAAATATATTGATATACTATAATCGTACAGATTGTCCTGATAAAAAGCAAGTTGCATAGGCTATACTGTATTAAATGATACGCTTTATGGAAAATTAGTGCATATGGGATTTTTTATAAAAAAAGATCATTGGAATAAGGGATATGCAACAGAAGCATTAAAAAGGGTCATAGAATTTGCATTTAATGAAAATAATATGTGTAGGCATTTACTGAAATCATGATAAAAGAAATAGACAAATCTGATTTGAAACAAGCGCTTGACCTCGTAAATGAGGTATTTTCAGAATTTGTGGCGGTGGACTATTCGGAGCAAGGCATCACAACATTTCAAGACTACCTAAAAAACAAATACGAGGAAGTGTCCGCCGATTTAGAATCTGGTCATAAAAAGGCTTGGGGCGGTTCATTTGAAATATGGAATCAAATATGCACATTTGATTATAACTATTTAAAAGAAGGCGCAATTGAAGAAAATAACTATAAAATAGTTTCATTGGAAAAATTGCTATTTTTAAAGGCATTGGCAATGGAAACTCCAAAGTATCATAAAGATTTAGAAATGATTGTAAAATTAATTTTGAATAAAGCGTATGAAAAACAACAAAATGGTTGATTTGCATTATTACAGCAGGTTTAAGATTTAAAGATAGGGTGTGTCTGGCTCTTGTTTGCGGTTTTTGCGGTGGGCTGCCCTCACGGGCCAGCACAAGGTTTCGTGAGCATTCCCGAGCGGGAACGGTGTGCCTTTAGCTTTTTTCTATATTTGCTTTAAAATTGTGAGCTTTCCTTAGAGAGGTCGTTATGAAACAAGATACAGCAATTAAATTGTTTGAAGAAAGAAAAATAAGAACTCATTTTGACGAGCAAACGGAGGAATGGTACTTCTCCGTGATAGACGTAGTTGAGGCTTTAACCAACAGTGCTAACCCACGCAATTACTGGTTTAAAATGAAACAACGAGTTGAACTTGAAGATGGAATTGAGTTGTCGACAATTTGTCGACAACTGAAATTAGTCTCTTCCGATGGTAAAAAATATAATACCGATTGTGCTAATTTTGCGCGATCATATGTCCGAAGCAGAATTGATTTTCACTGCTTTGGCCGAGCTTTCTACTCGACAAATTGCCGAAAGCGATCAGGTAAAAGGATTTGCAAAAAATGCCGCGGCAAGTAAAAAAGGCGGAAAAATCGCCAAAAATGCGCGTAAACAATTGGAGGCTAAAACGGGAAAATCAGTCATTACTGGCGAAAATTTTCTTCCACCGGTAAAAAATAAGAAAACGTTGAAGGGATAGATGGAGTTTTCGCTGTGAAATCTTGTCCCGTGTCCCAGAGCAAAGAAATCCGAGTTTACATCAAGGGCGTGTCTGGCTCCTGTTTGCACAACCAAATGGAGCTGCCGCTCACGGGCAGCATCACGGGGGTAAGCATTCCCGGGCGGGAACGGAGTGCCTGTTTTATTTTAAAAACGGATTTATGATTTTAAGTGAATTTTCAATGATTTGCTTATGCTGCATATCTTCGCTATAAACTATTTGACAGCCATTTTCCAAAGCAGAAGCCAAAACTAAGGAATCCCACCAAGAATAATGGTATTTTTCTTTAAGCGACAAAGCATATAAACTTGTATCTCTAGTTATGCCGAAAACAGAAAAATTTTTAGACATGGCCTTGATATAATCAACCACTTCAGAATGTTCCACTTTATATTTTATTGTTTCTACGGCGTAAAACTCATTCAATACTTGTGAGCTTATACACAAATGCAAATCCGTCGCTTTCAATTTGACAAAAAGTTCAAGAACGGCGTTGTGCTTATCCTTATCGTTAGATGTATAGGCATAGACAAAAATGTTTGTATCAAGAAAAACTTTATCTCTCATTGATTTCATTCTTCGAATAAATTTTAAAATCTTCAATTTTTTTAGCGCGTTTCATATTGCTTAGCATATTCTCCCAAGAATCATTTTCCGTTTGAGCAAATTCATTATTGCTGTATTCCGGAAGAGTGGAGTATAAAATGGTTACCGTAGCCGTGACAGGAATTTTGCCACGATATTCCCTCGGAATGCGAATAACATCATTCTCGATTTTTGTTTTAAAAGCAACTGCTTGCATAAGTTAAAAGTAGTAAATTTCAGAGCTACCCCTCGTAGGTCATAGCTTAACGGGCATTCCTAGCCTTTTTCGTTGCATTTCGCTGTAAAATCTTGTCCCATATCCCATTTCCCTTGTCCCAAAGAAAAGAAATTGGGGTTAATTTTATTTACTATATTCATTTTACAATGATGTATGAAAGTCAATATTTGAAGTTTTATAGTTGTTTAGGAAAGTTTCGAAGGCCTCCAGTGGAGGCTGTTTTGAAAAATAGTGATAGTGGAGGGGCAAACGGGAGTTTGCCCTTTTTTGTTTGTGGTGATAGCTGTATTCGGAAGACAAAACAAGTTGCAATGAGTTTTTGCGTTACCAGCAATTTTATTGTTAGGATCTATATTAAAAATGTTAGTTCAGCATGGGAGTTACCAGCATGAAACAGCAAAAAACATTTGAACATTCAGCTATACAAGGAATTGAAAATAAGGTATTTTTAAATACATCAAAATTTTGGGGATATGTTGCTAGAGTTGTATTTTTGTTTATTTTCACTCCTTACGCCGGTTTGCTAACAATTTTTTCTCTTACATTAGGCAATCCATTTATAAATTTCATGCTAGGACATGGCTTGTTTATTTCGGTAATAATTTTTCTTACATCTATAATATTGGGTTTACTATATGCCACTTATAAATGCTTAAAAGATGGCGCGAATGAAAAGGTTGGCATACACAACACAGAAAAAATTTATGAAGCGTTATTCGCTAATGTCCTGGAAGAAATATCTACTCAAACGGATAATGCTAATAAAAATATTGATAAATATAACTCTGGAAAAATTTATGAATCATTAGCTATTGTTTTGGAAAAATCATGCCCTGATAAGGACTACGCATTAGTCTTAAGGCTTGGCTCTGCATTAAGCAGAGTTCTATGGATTGCGGGACAATACAAGTATCGTATTTCAATAGGTAACATTATTTTTGCCGCTGCGTGTAAGCATGATGATTCTTACCAAAAAGCTCGTGTTCAAATAGATGATATAGGATGGACATATTTTGTATTAAAAGAAACCCCTAAAGCTATGGAAAATATTCGAAACGGTCTGTTAATTGCTCAGGACATAAAGAATGATTATTTAACTGCAAAAGCATATCGCCATTTGGCTATAATATTCTTGTCACAAGGAAATAGCTCAATACTCAACACAGAAGAAAGCATTGAACAGGCAGAAAAAAACATTGAACAAGCAAAAAAAGCTGCTGAAAAGATATTTGATCCCATTGGAAAAAAGGAAATGTTAGCCGGAATTGACTACGTTTATGTTGAAATATTAATAAGTAAGAAAGATCTAGAAAACGCACTAACGGTAGCCCAAAAGACATTGGATGAATATACTGAAATTCTTGACATGGAACGTAAGGCAAAAAGCTTTTCGCAAATCGGAAAGATTTTTTTGTTGAAAAATGACTACAAAGAAGCTATCGTATCATTCAAAAGTGGTTTAGGAATTGCTGAAAAAAGCAGTAGAAAAGACGAAATAATTAAATGCTTTATGGGGCTTGCTGTGGCTTGTTATAAAAACGATGATATAAATGAAGCCCGAGTACATAAAAATACTTGCGAAAATTATTTACAAAAAGATGAAAATTTTGCAAGCTGGGATGAAATCATTAGTATGTATAGTAACATACCTAATAATTAGGAGGAAAAGAAATGGAAAAAGTTAAAGTTTTTAATGCTAACCTGAGAGAGCTAGGTATTGAGGACCGCGATAAAGTTCACAAGGAAGGATTGTGGCATAAAACGTTCCATTGTTGGTTGGTATCCGACGTAAATGGCGGTTCTTTGTTATTCCAATTGCGCTCAAAAGAAAAAAAGAATTATCCAAATATGTTAGACATTAGCGCAGCAGGGCATCTTATAGATGATGAAGACGATGCTGATGGAATCAGAGAAGTAAAAGAAGAGCTCGGTTTAGATATTCAATATGAAAACCTTCATTCTTTAGGCTATAGGGTTGAGGTAGACGATGCAGAAAATGGACAAAAGAACAGAGAGTACCAATCAATATACCTAGCAAAAATAGATAATAATTTATCGCAATTCAAACCACAGATTGATGAAGTATCTGGGTTAGTGTGGTTGAAAATTGCAGATGCCCTTTTGTTATTTGATGGAAAACAGTCATCTGCAATTGTAGAAGGAATATTTTACAATAAAGGCACTTCCAATTGGGAAGCAATTAACCGAAGTATTTCTATTTCCGATTTCATCCCAAGAATACAAAAATATTATCTAGCGATTTCAATTATGGCAGATAGGTTATTAAAAAAACAATTCCCATTAGCTATCTCATAAATGAAGGAGATTAATGATACAAATAGCAAAATCTGTTCGTACTATTTATCTCGTTCGTCATGCCGAGTCAATTAAGAACTTGGAAAACATTCATGGGGGCAAAGGGGACATTTTAACAGCAAAAGGAATAGAACAATTACCCGCAATAATTGAAAGAATAATTGCAAGTAGTCCTATTAACTCAAATAATTCAATTATTTTTCATTCTCAGAGCGTTCAAACCTACGAAACTGCGTTTAGGTTAGCAGAGAATATGAAGTTGAAAATCGTTAAGACAGATTTATTGAACTCTGTATATTTAGGAAAATTAAATGATTTGTCTGATGAAAATGCAAAACGGCTTTATCCGACTGAACATGCATTGATGACTGAGTGGCGTGCTCGTAAAATTGAAATAGCAGATTTAAAGCCAATAGGAATAGAAAGTCCTATTGCTTATTGGAATAAAGGAATAGAGTTTGTTTCATCTTTGGTTAAAGAAAATAATATAGTGATATGTTCAACATCGACTATGATTATGTTAACACATTTACTTATTGGAAATTCAACATTATCGGGTGGAGGATACAAAAACATCCCAATAAAAAATGCTCAAATTATTTGTTTTAACATAAACAGCGAGAAAATATTCATCAACAGGATAAATACAGATAATGATTTAATGGAGTTTTTAATGTGATTATATATATGTATCCCAATTTTTATAATAGACTTCTTCAGATTCAAACTCTTTTTCCTTTAAAGTCCTCTTTTTTTCTGCAGGCACACCACTATAAATAAATCCTGAATCTAAAGTCATTTTAGGAACAACGGAACCTGCAGCGATCACAACATTGTCATTAATAATTGTACCGCCTAAGATTTTAGAACCACCACCTATCCAAACATTTCGTCCAATTTTAATTTTTTGTTTTGTAAAACCTTGTTCTTGAAAGTCTATATTATTTAACGAACAGATATGATTTGAAGCCACGATTAAACAATTTGGACCAATCAAAGTTTTTTCTCCGATTTCTACCCCGCCATGAGCTAAAACTACAGTATTTCTTCCTATTAAGACATTATTTTGTATATTTACAAATCCAGAATAACAAATTAAAGCTACATTTTCTTTTATTCTACATTGTTTTCCAATGTTGATACCAATATTGCTATTTGTTCTAGCATCAAGCGTTGAATACTCTTTAACTTCCACATCATCTGCTATATGAATATTTGAAGGATTTAAATATTTAATGCTTTTTGATAAGTGACATTTTTTTCCAACTTTTTGCAAAAGTATTTTTGCTTTAAAATTACCCAAGATATATTCAAGTTTAATACAACAGATATTTATTAAATTTCTCATTTAAACCTTCCATTAAATTAGTTATTAAACATTTTTTTAAATGTAGTTAATTGAATATCAGCACTTTCATTAACTAAGTTTATTATTTTCTCATCACACAAACTCTTAAGTTCCGTTTCTCGAGAATGTGTTAAAGAGCTTATTTCTTCTAGTAAGCTATCGACTATACCAGCATGAGATAAGATTTCGATATTGGCGGGATTATTATCAAATCTAAGTAATTCCAAAAGAACATTTAATTCTCCTTCTTGCTTTGTAAAATCATCATAAAAAATAGAAGGAAATTTAATTCCTTCTTTATTTAGCAGACTTTCAGCATCTCGTTTTAAAGTTTCACATCTATTTGGGCTTGCAGGTGCTCTAACAGAAAAATTGTATTCCTTTGCTAGCTTTATCATTACGTTGATAGTTTTTTTATTTAAGTAGCAAACATAATGATGACTATCAAGGTGGCCTATGGATAATCCCAGTGTCAATAATTTTTCTATTTGGGCTTTCCATTCATTATATAGCTCAATTTCATCAATGCTTTCATTGTTAGCAATTAACTCTTTAATTGAAAAAAAATCGCCATTGTTATTTACTAGTGTAGAAATCTGATTTTTAGGCAATACTGAAGGTACTGACGTTAGTGTTAAATGAACTCCCACTCCCAAAAAAGGGCATTCATTAATCAATAACTTTGCATCATTTTCTATTGAAAAGCCTGTTGCCATGGCAGTAGTTGAAGTGAGAATGCCATTTAAGTGGGCGTTACGTATTCCTTTAGAAACGCTCGGTGTTAAACCATAGTCATCTGCATTTATAATAATTTTTTTCATAGTTGAAAAAACTCCTTACGTTGTTTAATAATATTTTTAATCTCTTGGGAGATAAAATTATCACCATCCAGAGAATCTAGAAAATTTAAATCATGGTGATCAAATCTATAAATTAGTGTTTTTAAGTGCTTGATGGCCCAACGACTGTTGGTTAGTCTTTTACTTCTAAGTAAACTTCTTATTGCCTCCTCAATATTTACATTTCTTATATATAGTTTGTTGAGAGAAATAAGTATGGATTTATGTATTGCAAAATAAAAAGGTTTAAGATCGTTATAAGGAAAATGTTCTTCGAGTTTCAAAATATTGATTACAACTTCGGAAAATTTGCTATAATTTGATTCTTTGAGATAGTTACTTAGGCACTCAATACCATGATTTCGTATCCAAAAATTTCTCAAATAAAAGGCTGTTTGGCTATTATCACAATGATCTTCAACGTACTTCAGCGTAGAGTTCCATTTGTTTTTTGAAATAAATGAAATGACTTTTTTATTAACCCCAATAGCTTTTAAATAAATGTATAATTCATATAATTTAACTATTTCATTTTTTGAATTCTTAGCTAATTTACTTGTCAATATAAGAGAATTAACTCTGCTTTTAAATTTATTCAAAGCATTTGATTTAAGAATATATTCCAAAATATGATACTTTAAATGTTCACTTTTTACAACAATTGAATCGGCTAATAACGTTTTCAACAACGAATTTGGCTCTACAATAAAGGGAATTGAACGTCCAATTACTCTCCAATTCTCATCACGACAATTTTCATCTTCGACACTAATATTTTGATCAAAATAAAGCTCTTCAGGAGCAACAGTATCTTCATTGATTTTTTTAATTTCATTTAAAAGGATTTCTTCACTGTATGGAGAAAGTAGTCTCACAACTTCATCAGACCAAGCATAACTATCAAATTGTTTGAAATTGAAAATTATATACTCCATTATTTCTTTTTTATATTTCTCATGACTTTTTAAAAAAAATCTCTTCAGAATCTCTGCTACAGTATGAAAGTCATTCGCTACCATTAATTTTTGTATAAAAAGTTCTTTTTCGACATCAGAATCTAATAAGTTAAACATATATATTGGAATATCCTTCCAGTAAGGATCTGATGATGGGTTGTTAGGCATTTTTGTAATATCATTACGAATATATAAGGCGCATAAATACTCTTGAACTATTTGATGCCTAAACTTATATTTTTTCTCAGCAGGAGTATCTCCAATACTAAGTATTAATCCAAAATTTTCTGCTTTATCCAACAATAAATCAATACCAGAGCTTTCAACTTGCATTTTTAAACAATACCTAATTAATGAATCTTTAGAAAAGAATAAAGTATTTTTATTTGTCATAAAATATGCTAATGCTTCGAGAATGTTTCTATTTGTTTGACTTTGTTCCTTTGGGATATTTATTATTTGATCAGATTCTGACTCATCAGGTTCTGGGAAAAAAAATGTGTTTAAATAGTTTTCCATTAAATCTGTAACCTTTTCAATTTTACTTTTACCTGTTTTTAATGATTGTTGTAAATAAATAAATGCTAGAAAAGGATTCTCTAATAATTTCTGTACATTTTGTGGTATTTCTTTAATATTAATTTCTTTATTTGACTTAGTTAAATATTTTGTGATTTGAGTACTAGACCATTCTTTAATTTGAAAACTAGTTCTGTTCGTAGCCCTCGGGAGATAATTTATACAATTTATACAATTGTTCAAAAAGAAAGGTCTAACTGAAATTACAAAACAAAATGGATATTGTCTTCTTTCACAAAAAAAATGTAACTTTCCTAATATTTTAGCAAATGATTCTTCTTTAATTTCATTAAATCCATCAAGGCAAAATACTATTTTTTTTATTGATATATTTTCAATATCTAGAATAGATAAAATATTATCTAATTTCAAATTTATTTTATCATCGTCTAAAGTGTTAAATTCAGATAGGGCTATAAAAAAAGGAACAGCAGCTTTTTTTTTCGAAATACTTTCTTTTGCTATTGTTATTACCAAATACCTTAATAGTGTTGATTTACCTAACCCGCCCCCACCTTGAATAATAAATGCCTGGTCCTTAGGTTGGTACAAAATGTTAATTAAATGTTTTAATGATATTTTGCTTTTTTTACCTATTGTTTGAAGAGTAATATCTACAAATGATTGTGTTAAAGTATTTTTATACATTAAATTTGGAAATAGTTCCATGCCAGCACTCTTTAAAAGAGTATTTTTCAGTTTATCAAAATTAGCACTATTTTTTTCGTTTTCTTTTTTTGAATGCCTTAATATTAAAACAAAAGCAATTAAAATAAAAATTATAACAATTAAAATTAAGTCGCTCGTTGAAAAAAAATCGGTCCTCAATTGATCAAATAGATAAGGTATTATTTTAATTAAAAGCTCAATTAACGCATCCATTTAGTTACTCCTTTACGGTAATTATTTTTTGTTAAATTTGAAAATAGAAAATTTAAAACTAATAATCAAGAATGTTTTCATAAAAAGTCCTTTGTACTTCAAGTTCAAGTCAAAAATCATCTCTATTGTTGCAGGTCATTACTCTTTCAAAAAAATGCGAAATACCTCATATTCTAGCAGTTGAAGCTCTAAATTCGTTCCCTAACCGCCCCAATCCCTCACCGCAAAAATCTCCACAAACTCATAACACTCACCCCAAACTCCCTCGCAATATCCTCCTTCTGAGCTCTCTCCCTCAGCATCTCACGCAGCCTCTCTCCACCCATCTCCAGCTTCAGCATCGAATTCCGGCTCCCCTTCGGGCGGCCCAGTTTTTTTCCCCCCAGCCTTAACCCTAGCCAAGGCATCCTTAGTCCTCGCAGAAATCAAATTGCGCTCGAACTCGGCGACAAGACCAAAAACAACGTAACAAATGGCGATATTTATGTACATTCATTAATGGCGCAAAATAAAGGATATATAAATGTATGGGGCAGAGACACTTCATTAAGCAGTGCTGTCGGCATAAATGGTCAAAACGACATTGACCAATTGTTGAATAATGCAAAAAAGCTTTTAAGCTCTGTGACCGGAATAACATATTTGCAAGAAGCGCAAGTCGGTGACCACACCGCGCGCCCAACAATTGCATCACTTACAAGCGGTCGATTAAGTCAACCGCAATCAAATGTTATGGATTGTTCATCGTACGTTCGTTGGGTATTTGGGCAAACCTTTGGAATTAACATAGGATTAAACACACGTCAACAATTCGGCAAGCTTCCTTTGGTGTTTCCAATAGAAAATGTCCCCGGCTGTACCGCGCCTATGCGGGCAACGAAGGCCGTTCCCGATGGGCAACAAATGCCCGGGGATTTAGTATTTTTTTACAGCATTTCCCACATGAACAGAGTCGCCGGGAATGTATATGGTGTTTATCACGTTGGTATTTATGCCGGCGAGGGGCGAATGTTTCATACCGGTGTGGGGTCAAGGGTCTCCAATATTTCTGTTGCATCGTTCAAAAGATATTCTGACAGCATTGCAATCCCAACGACATTTGATTTCCGAAGGGTGGATATGAATCCGTCTTCGACGGAATCTTCAGAGGAAGATGATTAATTATCTGTTTAAAAATTCTTCGCACAATTCATCGGGATATTTCATGAAGACATTTGTTCCATTTACAATATAAGGGCTTGCCTCACAAGGTGTATGATTTCCTGCCACTTTGCCATCAATAAATGTGTTGCCATTATATTCATATCTAACTTGCTGTCCGTGAAGTGCCCAGTCACCAGTTTCAGTAAAATAGCTAAAATTACCGAAGACTTCGCAATCTTTGTAACCGGAAAACATGCAAACTCGTGCTGGATCATTTACCAAAAGTATTCCTTGATTTGTAACCAATTTCATTTCGCCACCGGACGACGAAGATTGTGTTTGCGTTGTGTTCGATGATGACGATGCACGCAATGACGACGATGAAGATGATGTTTGTGCGTTTGTGTTTGATGACGAAGATTGTGTCACGTTTGTGTTTGACGATGATGACGGGTCGGTGTAGCCTCCTCCGCCGAATGAATCGTTACTGCATGCGTTAAATGACAATGCAATCAATCCTGTGCCAAATAAATTTTTAATACTAGTTTTATATTTTTCTGCAAAATCGGCTATGCAGGTAATAAAATAAAGAGTTGCCTTTTTATCCATTTTTGTACTCCAAAAAGTGCTTATATGCGGTTGTTCACTATTTGTAATATAGAAAAATAAAAAATCAAGCCACCCAAACCCACAACGGGTAACTCCTAAAAATTGTTAATTTTCAGGGAATATACGTTATTTTTCCTGCAAGAGTTCATTCTCGGCATAAAACCTGCGTTTTTCGCAGGGTTTTCCCCCTCATTTCCGGCGATCAGAGCCAGCCGCCATCGCATGGTTCTTGTAGCCGTGATAGCTGGCGCCGCCTTTCTTCGCCGCAAAGCCGGCCTTGGCTATCTCCTTGCCGAACGCATCAAGCAATTTGCGGGCGCTGTCTTGGCCAAGCTGCTCCTTGAAGTGCCAGATGGTCCGGGAATCAGGAACATCTGCCGAATCGTAAATGCCTAAAAACTGGCAGAATGAACGGCGGTCAAGGATGGCTTCCTCCATGTGCTCGTCGGCAAGGCTGTACATGACTTTAGCCATGCGGTTGAAAGCAAACTCAAAATTGGAAAGCTCTGCTCTGAATGAGGCTTCGGAAAATAAATTCTCACGCATGCGGACTCCTTGGATGTGTATATGAATATATATTTTTTCAGCAGAAAAAACGCTTTTTGAAAACATTTTTTTAAATAATACGAAAAAATAATTTACAAGGTATTTTTAGGAGTTACCTAAACTTTATGAAGAAAGTAGATTGTATCAAATGTTGAACGATAGCAATAATATATTGGCTGCCAAATGTCATGCCACTGTAACTAAATGGGTATTAGGATCGTTGGCCATTTTCACATTTCTTGTCGCAGGAGGATATTCTGTCTATTTATGCTTGTATAAAGGAGAAAATATTCTTAATGTTATGTCTTTTGTAGCAACCATTGGGTCTGGATTAATAGCAATAGCTCCGCGTGTTATTGCGCATTTTGCACGACCACACACTTAAAGATAGCCTTGCCCTTAATATCTGCTCTAAGAATTGTTTTTAAACCTTGCGCTTTTCTATATTACAAGTAATTATGGCAACTATTGAAGAATTGATTTTTAGAGAAACTGAATTTTATCAGTCCTCTATCTTAACATTTTGTTTATTCAACAGCAACTTATTTGGAGGTGAGTAGTTATGGAGAAGTTTAAAAAAACAGCAATAGTGATGATAACACTTATAGCAATAGCGGCAATAATAGTAATAATAGCAAGACTTTTTGGTGCTAGTTTTTTTGAATCAGGGATAATGGCATTTGCTATATTATGCCTCATTTTGCTTATTGCATTTGATTCTTTAGCTACAAGTAGAGATCGAAGCAAGGGTAGAGAAAAATTCTATAAATTATTGACTACCAAGTTCAAGAAAAATCTAGTATCAAATAAAGAAGATATTGTAATTTTACTCAACTCCATTGGCAGAGAATATAGTAGCGATTATTCAGTTGCGCCTATTCTTGAAGATTACCTTGCATATACAACTGATAAAGATGACGAGTTGTCAAATGAAAATTATAATTTTCTCAAAGATATAATTAAAGATGAAACCGTAGAAAAGCCATTCTCCAATATCCCTGAAGAAGAGCGAAGATTATTAAGAAATATAAATAATTCGGTAAAAAACAATGATTTTGAATCAATAAAAAATGATCTACAGGAATTGAATTCAGTAATTTCAACCAAAAATAGAATTTACCAAAGAACAAATAAAATTAATCGTTGGTCATTGCCCTGTGCAGTAGCTGGTATTATTCTGACAATTATTTTTGGTACAATGAGCCTTAGAAAAATTGATTACAAAATACCAGAAGAATTTTATAAAAAAATGATAAAAGAATCTATTGAGGAATATAAAAAAGAACCGAATGAAAACAGTTAAACATCCGTCAAATCCCCCACCCCTCACCGCAAAAACCTCCACAAACTCATAACGCTCACCCCGAACTCCCTCGCAATATCCTCCTTCTGAGCTCCCTCCCTCAGCATCTTACGTAGCCGCTCTCTCCCCAACTTCAGCTTCAGCATCGAATTCCGGCTCCCCTTCGGGCGGCCCAGCTTTTTTTCCCAGCCTTAACCCTCGCTCAATTCCTGCTCTTTTAGGCCTTTTTTAGAGGAAACTTGCTCGGTTACCCATTTATCGACAGAAAAACCCTCTTTTTGGGCGATACCCTTACCGCTATGCACTTCGCTGGTAAACAGCCAAAAGCTGATCATTCTAAATTTATTTTGGCTACAAGCATTGTGCTTGTTATGGCATTTACTTTTTCTTGCTCACTTTTATTTTTCTATATTTCTTGCTATGCAATTGATAGTCAATATTTCCAGTTCCAAAATTCCTTTTGCTTTGGATGTTTTCAAAAGCCTTTCTTTTGTCAAAGAGGTAAAGCCTTTACTGCTTGTAAAAAAAACAAGAGTAAAAGCAGCAAATTTAAAATTATCTAGCCAAGTTGAAGAGCTATACGGCATATTTGAGGGCATAAATGCCCCAGATAAAAAAGACATTAGAAAGGCAAAGTATGAAAGTAATTATTGATATAAATGTAATAATGGACTGGCTTTTCAAGCGCAAAGAACATGAGTTTGCTGCAAAAGTCGTAGATTTATGCGCTAAAAAAGAAATAAGTGGTTTTGTATGTGCGCATGAAATAACTATACTGTCCTATTTTTTAGAAAAAGAGGTTAAAAATAGAGAGCAAGTAACAAAGGTTTTGTCAAAAATAATAAAAATATTCTCTGTTTTAGATTTGAAAAGCAATATTTTAAACAAGGCTTTAAAGTCCAAAATTAAAGATTACGAAGATGCAGTCATAGAGCAATCAGCGTTGGTAAATGGTTGCGGTTTGATAATAACAAGGAATGTAAAAGATTTTGAGAACGGCAAAATTCAATCAATCACCCCAAAAGATTTTTTGAAAAATTCCCAAATATTGTCAAAAACCAAAGAAAAAACTTGATTTTCGTTGCAACCCTATAAGGGTAGCTTTTAACCTTCCTGAGCAGGCTGCCCAATTTTCGCTTTTTCAGGTCTTTTGTGGAGGAAATTTGCTCGGTCACCCATTTATCGACAGAAAAACCCTCTTTTTGAGCGAATTTCGCCATCTCAAACACCGCATATCACCATACGAGCGTTGCGTGTCAACGCCCACAAGCCCCTAAACCATCGGAAAAAAAGCTAAAAAACAGCCCTTACCAAAAAATCACCCTTTTTTGTTATGCTCCAAATATAGAAAAAAACGGCGATTTTGTCAAATTTTCAAGGGTGAAAAATATACCAAAAAAGGGTGGTTTTTTGGTAGGTAAAATAACAGGAGAAACAGTATGAATAGGACAAAATCTATTCTCGTGGCGGCAGGCGTGATGCTTGCCTTGGCATTAACGTTTTCATGCTCTTCGGATAGTGGTGGTAGCGGTGATAGCAGTTCTTCTGTTGGCGGTGACGTTAGTTCGTCTAGCAACACAGGCAGTTCGAGCAGCGTTGGCACTAGTTCAAGTAGTTCGTTTGGCGGAAGTAGTTCC